>NZ_JASJVF010000455.1:0-1448 GCF_035019805.1 Cryobacterium sp. 10I1 | reverse complement strand
GGGGAGGATCGTGACCGAGCCCAGGAGGGCCGGGGTGATCGGGGTCGAGGCGACCGTGCCGGCCTCGCGGTCGGGGGCGAGGCCGAGAACGGTCCCGAGCACGGAGATCGCCGCCGCCGCGGACCAGGCCTGCGGGCGGCAGGCCGCTGGGTAGGGAACCGCGACCGGGAATTCTGCCGCGGAGTCCCCGGAGTGGAGCTCCGGCATCCGGTACCCGAAGGACTCGGCGGCCGCGAGCAACCCGTCGATCAGGATGCCGGCCTCGGCGCCGAACCCGGCGCGGCCCAGCCCGTTGATCGCGATCGCGGTGTCGTGGGTCCAGACCGAGCCGCCGTGGTAGCTCAGCGGCCAGTATCCGGTCGAGTCGGTCGACATCGTGCGCAGCCCGAAACCGGAGTTGAGCTCGGTGGAGACGAGCCGGGCTGCGACGAGCGCCGATTCCTCGTCGTTGAGCAGGCCGGTGCCCAGCAGGTGGCCGATGTTGCTCGTGACCGTGTCGACCGGGCGCTTGTGCGCGTCGAGCGCGACCGCCGGGTAGCGTCCCTCGGGAGAGTCGATCCAGAAGGATGCCCGGAACCGGGCCCGCAGGTTCGCCGCCCAGGTGCGCCACTCGGCCGCGCCGGGGCGACCGAAGGCCTCGAGCAGCTCGGCGCCGCCGATCGCCGCCTGGTAGGCGTACGCCTGCACCTCGCAGAGCGCGATCGGCCCCTCGGCGAGGGAGCCGTCCCGCCACTGGATCGAGTCGCCGGAGTCCTTCCAGCCCTGGTTGGCCAGGCCGTGCCCGGTCTCGTCGACATAGGAGAGGAACCCGTCGTCGTGGCTGTCGCCGGAGTCGCGCATCCAGCCGAGTGCCGCCTCGAGGTGGGGCAGCAGGGCCACGACCTCGGCGTCGGGCAGGCCCCAGTGCCAGGCGTCGTTCAGCAGGCAGATCCACAGCGGCGTGGCGTCGACCGTCCCGTAGTAGAGCGGCGGCAGGTTCAGGCTCTCGCCGGGCATCGAGAACGCGCCCGGCCTCAGCTCGTGCATGATCTTGCCCGGCTGCTCGGCCGTTTCGGGGTCGGAGACGGTGCCCTGCAGGCTTGCGAGCAAGCGGAGTGTCGAGCCGGCGATGTCGGTGCCGAGCGGCAGCAGGAACCGCGCCGCCCACAGCGAGTCGCGCCCGAACAGGGTGAAGAACCACGGCGCCCCTGCGGCGAGGAACGGATCATCGGGCCGAGCCGTCGTCGCCATCCTCAGCCCGCTGAGGTCGTCGAGGGCGCGCTGCACCCAGCGGCCGAGCCGGGCATCGCCGGAATGCACGGTCACGCCATCCCACTCGGGCAGGCCCTCGGCCGCCTGCACCACGGTTGCCCTGTGCTCGACGTCGACGGTCCATTCCACGGTCGCGGTGCCGTGCGCGGGCACTTCGACCGCCCAGCTCGCCGCGACGACCGGTGCGGCGGCATCCG
>NZ_JASJVF010000454.1:0-1450 GCF_035019805.1 Cryobacterium sp. 10I1 | reverse complement strand
TCCTGGATCGCGGCGATGCTGCTCGCGGGGCCGTACTGGGCCCCGGAGGCCGACAGCACGCCGATCGTGCGCGATCGCCCCCTCGACAGCGCCCTGGCCGCCCGGTTGGGTCGGTATTGGAGCTCCTCGATCACCTGCAGCACGCGGGCCTTGGTCGAATCTCGGATGCTCGGGTGATTGTTGAGTACTCGCGACACCGTCTGATGCGAGACTCCGGCGAGGCGTGCAACGTCCCGGATGCTGGGAGCCCGACCAGTGGGCAGTTCAGCAGTCATCGGGGCCTCGTCTATGAGCACGGTCACAAAGAAATTACGCACCCCCAGTATGCACCGCCGGGGAGGCGCGATGTGACCGTCACATAGCGGGAATCCGGCCTCAGCCGACCGGGCCGGGTACCCGCGCGAATGCCCGCACCGGGAAAGTGCCGAAGCCCTCGATCTTCGGAGGTACCGCCGAGAACGTCCCGCCGGAGGCCGGTACGTCCCCCAGCCCGGTGAGGTGCTCGACGACGTGGATGCCGGCAGCGAGCAGGGCCGAATGGGCGGGCCTCTCCCCACTCCCCTCGGTGTCGTCGATGTTGAGCGAGTCGATCCCGACGAGGGCGACGCCGGCACCGACGAGGAACCCGACGGCGTCTTCGGCCAGGAAGGGAGCCCCCGCCCTGTACTCCGGGGTGCCGAAGTGGCGGTCCCAGCCGGTGTGGATCAACACGGCCGAACCGGCCAGGCCGGAGCCTCGCTCGGCGAATGCCGCTGCGGGAATGCCACGGGCCGCAGCATCCGTCAGATGGAATACCTCGGCGGGGAGGTCGACGAGGGTATCGAGGTCGAGGCCGGCGAGATCCGTTCCACCCTCGTACCGGTGGTACGGACTGTCGAGATACGTGCCCGTGTTGCCGATCAGGGTGATCACGTCCATGGTGAATTCGGTGCCGGGCGCGTAGGCCGAGCGCGAGGCGGCACGGGTGAGGAAGGGCTCGATCACGGGAGCCGGCAGCCCCGGGTACGTCACGAGGCCCGCCCGGATGGTGTGGCTGAGATCGATCAGGCGGGCACGGGCGACGGTCATGTGTTCTCCTGGGCGGTTCGGGTTGGGCGGGGACGTGTTGAGCGAGCGCTTCCGGGCGAATGTTCGGGTGTACGGGAGCGCAGGGGGTTCGTCCGGCGCTTCTTGACCCGGCCGATGACGACGGCGACGAGGGCGAGCACGGCGGGAACGAGGAGGTTCGGGCCCGCGAGCACGAGCAGCGCGCCGGTGAGGGCCACGCTGACCGCTGCGAGCCACCAGCCGAGGCTGTAGCGGTCCAGGAGGCGCACGGCGGCGATCATGCCGAGAGTGTAGATCGCGACCATGGAGCTCGTGTGGATCAGGATGAAGACCGACAGGGGCAGGTGCTGCGTCACCATGATCGTGAAGTACCCACCGGTGAGCACGGCGACCACGGAGAGGC
>NZ_JASJVF010000453.1:0-1454 GCF_035019805.1 Cryobacterium sp. 10I1 | reverse complement strand
GTAGTACTCCGCGTTGGAGAGCACGCCCTTGCCCGGAGACACCCGGGCGTTCATGTGCCGGCTGAACCGGCTGCGCTCTGCGGCGCTCAGGAGCGCCGGGTTGAAGGTGATCGCTGCGCTGCGCCCGAGCCGGACGACGGGGGAGGTCCCGGTCGAGGGCTGGCTTGCGCGTGCGACCGGGGGATTCTTCGCCGCGGAGCGTGCGGCGGAGCGCTGGCTGCGGCGCAGCAGGGCCTCGCGTTCCACGTCACGGAAATCGCCTGCGGCGCTCATTCGAGGACTCCCGCACGTCCAGTGGCGGAGGCCAGCGGCCGGTCGCCGGCTGGGGGTACAGGTGTATCGGGTGTCGGGTGGGTCACGGCGGGTCCGCGTTTCTCGCTTCGACGTCACCTCTTCGTCGGGGTGCTCAGCCGACCCGGGTTTCGGGACCGTGAAGTCGGCAGTCGAACGGAGGGGACCGGCGCGCAGTCAGTGCTGCGAGGGGTCCGACACCGTCTGGAAAATCGAATCAGCCGCCGGGGCGAACGACAGACCTTCCGACGAATGGTTACGTAGTGATAGATGGGTAGGGTCGGCCGTGCGACTGACCCCGGAACAGGGGGTAATCACACGCCCACACATACCCTAGCTGCGCCGACAGCCTCACCGCCAGACATTGCGGCGGGTTTAGCCGCCGCGGGCTGCTGCTGGGTGATGCAGTGGATGCCTCCGCCGCGGGCGAAGAGCGGCCGCGCGTCCACGGTCACAACCTTCCGCCCCGGGTAGGCGTCCTCGAGGATCGACCGGGCCGCGGCATCCGCCCGGGGTTCGCCGAAGCCGCACGCGATGACGCCGCCGTTGACCACGAGATGGTTCACGTAGCTGTAGTCGACGAATCCCTCGTCGTCGGAGATCCGGGCGGGCGCGGGCAGGTCGATGATCGTCCAGGGCCGGCCTGCGGCATCCGTCGAGGCGGCGAGCACCGCGCGCAGCTCGCGGGTCACGGTGTAGTCGGGATGCGCCTGGTCGTTCTGGGCGTGCACCAGGAGCGTGCCGGGCATGGGGATCGCGGCGACGATGTCGACGTGCCCGCGGGTGCCGAAGCGGGCCTGGTCGCGGGTGAGGCCGCGCGGCAGCCAGATCACGTGGGTCGCCCCGAGGGTGCGGGCGAGTTCGGCCTCGACCCTGGCCCGGTCCGCGTGCGGGTTCCGGCCGGGGTCGAGCTGCACGGTCTGGGTGACGATGACGGTGCCCTCGCCGTCGACCTGGATGCCGCCGCCCTCGTTGACGAGCAGCGAGGACACCGGTGTCGCCCCGGCCGCGCGGGTCACGATCCCGGCGATGTCGGCGTCGCGGCCCCAGCTCGCCCAGTCCTGGCCGCCCCAACCGTTGAAGATCCAGTCGACGGCGCCGAGCCTGCCGTTGTCGTCGAGCACGAAGGTCGGCCCGATGTCGCGCATCCAGGCATCGTCGAG
>NZ_JASJVF010000452.1:0-1465 GCF_035019805.1 Cryobacterium sp. 10I1 | reverse complement strand
CTCCTGGGCCGCCGGGTTCCTCGTCAACGTTCCAGACACCGAGAGCCCGCCGCTCTACACCTGGACAGTCCAGGCCCGCTCCGCGCAGGTGGGCGCCGCCGGGGTGACCGTGCAGTCCAGCACGGGGCTCGTCGTCGGCACGGATGTCTCCGCGAGCGCCGCGAATCTCCCCGCCGACCAGAAGATCGACGAGTACAACGACGGCACCGGTCCCCTCGTCTTCGAGGTCGCCGGCCGGAACGCGGAGGGCAAGCCGTACGGCGGCGCTGCCCTCGTCGGGGAGGGGGGCGTGTTGTCCGCGATCGCGGCCCCCGCCGGCCTCGGCCAGTTCTACTGCTGACACGGACTCAGCCGGCCACCGGCATCCGCCTCCTGTAATGGCCGTAACGGCGTAACGACGAGATTAGGCCGTCGTCTTCGCGGCCGCCTTGGCCGCCCGCTTGGTCTCCCGTACCCGCGCGAGCGACTCGGCATCGACGATGTCGGCAACGGATGCGTGCGAGCCGTCCTGCCCGTACGGCGCAGACGCCTCCTGCCAGCCCGGCGCGGCGAGAGCGAATCGCTTCCCGAGGATGGCCAGGAAGATCTTCGCCTTCTGCTCGCCGAAACCGGGCAGCGCCCTGAGTCGACGGAGCACCTCTGCGCCGTCGGGGGCCCCGGAGGTCCAGATCGCGGAGGCGTCGCTGTTCCAGTCCCGCGCGACGACCTCGGCGAGCGCTTGCACCCGTCCGGCCATCGAGCCGGGAAAACGGTGCACGGCCGGCGTCGTTCGGAAGACTTCGACAAAGGAATCGGCGTCGAGCGCCGCAATCCTCGCGGGTTCCAGGGTGCCGATCCGGTCCCGGATCTTGGCCGGCCCGGCGAATGCCGTCTCCATCGGTACCTGCTGGTCCAGGAGCATCCCGACCAGGAGGGCGAACGGGTCTTCGCTGAGCAGGGCGTCTGAGGCCCGCTTCGGCAGCCCGCGCCCGAAACGGCTGGCGCGGTTTGCCGATCAGGGTGCATCGGCGACGGTACCCCGCCTTCGGGGCATGAGGGGCGAGCCGACCGGAGCGGATGCCTCCTGGTTCACGCGCGCGTGTCATACTCCGCGGGTGACGCTCTTCGAATCCGGCCAGGACTGGGCCCCGCGCCCGGCGCGGCGACCGCCCCGGTGGCGACTGCGGGGCACCGTCTTCGGAATCGTGCTCGGGACCGTCGCCGGTGTGACGCTGGCCGCCACCTACCTCCCATCGAGCCCGCTCGCTGGTTCCGCAGCGTACTCGCTCTCGGCGGATCTCTCGCCGATCGCCGACCGGATCGGCTTCAGTGACGAAGGCAGGGATATCTTCCTGACCACACGTCCGCAGCTCCTCGACAGCGGTGATTTTCGCAAGGCCTGCGAAGGGACACCGGATGGGACCGTCCACGGGGACTTCGCGACCGTCGGTTGCTTCTACGGTCTCGGGGAACACTTCGGACGGAT
>NZ_JASJVF010000451.1:0-1467 GCF_035019805.1 Cryobacterium sp. 10I1 | reverse complement strand
GAACCCGCGCATCGACGCCGGGCAGGTCGCCCGGATCATGACCGGGGCGCCGATCCCCGACGGGGCGGATGCCGTCGTGCCGATCGAGGACACCGACCGGGGCATCGACCGGGTCGGCATCCTCAGGGTGCCGGAGCCGGCAGCCCACATTCGCAGGGCCGGCAGCGACGCCGCAGCCGGCGACACCATACTGCGGGCAGGGACGACGCTCTGGCCCACCCGGATCGCCGCAGCCGCGAGCGCCGGCCGCGCTGAGTTGCTCGTGCACCCGGCGCCCCGCGTCGCGGTGATCTCGACCGGCGACGAGCTCGTCGCCGGTCGAGATCATCGTGCCCGGCACCCCCGCGCGGCGAGGCCAGATCCCCGACTCCAACTCGTACCTGCTCGCCGCTGCAGTGGCCCAGGCCGGCGGCGTCGTGCACCGGATCGGGGCGGTCCCCGACAACGAGGAGTCCCTGCGCACCGTGCTCGACTCCCTCATCGGCACGGTCGACGCGATCATCCTCTCCGGAGGCGTCAGCGTGGGAGCGTACGACGTCGTCAAGGCGGTGCTCGCCCCGCTCGGCGTGTGGTTCGGCCCGGTGCGGATGCAGCCCGGCAAGCCGCAGGGCTTCGGCCGCCTGCCCGCAGCCGGCACCGGCAGCAACAGCACCACCGGGAAGACAGGCTCCGCCGGAAGCGCCGCGCTCGGCCCGATCGTGTTCGCCCTGCCCGGCAACCCGGTGAGCGCGTTCGTCTCGTTCGAGGCCTTTGTACGCCCGGCGCTCCTGTTCATGGGCGGCCACGGCACCACCACCCGTCCGACGATCACGGGGACCGTCGCCCGCGGTTGGAGCTCACCGAGCGGCCGCCAGCAGTACATGCCCGTCGTCTGCGAGCGTCGTGGCCAGGAGACCCTCGTGTGGCCGGCCACCTCCGGCGGTTCCGGCTCGCACCTCGTCGCGGGACTCGGCCAGGCCGAGGGTCTCGCCATCGTTCCGGAGGAGTCCGACACCGTGGCTGAGGGCGACCTGCTCCCGGTCATGCTGGTGATATGAGTCATGCTGGTGGTATGACTTCCGCCCGAGACGAAACCGCCGCCGCCAGACCCGAAGGGCACGCTGCGCCGAATGCGCAGGCCGGGCAGCCGTTCACGCATCTCAATACCGCCGGCCAGGCCCGGATGGTCGACGTGACCGAGAAGCAGCCGACCGTGCGCAGCGCGACCGCCGCGGGTTTCGTATTCTGCGGGCCCCGCGTGGTCGCCGCGCTGCGCGACGGCACGACGCCCAAGGGCGATGTGCTCGCCGTCGCGCGCATCGCGGGCATCCAGGGCGCGAAGAAGTGCGCGGACCTGCTCCCCCTCGCCCATGTGATCGGGGTGCACGGCGCGGCTGTCGACCTCACGATCGAAGACACCGGCGTGCGGGTGGCGGCGACCATCCGCACGGCCGACCGCACCGGCGTCGAGATGGAGGCGCTCACGGC
>NZ_JASJVF010000450.1:0-1471 GCF_035019805.1 Cryobacterium sp. 10I1 | reverse complement strand
GTGAGATCGAGGGCCCGGCGCGCCTGCACCTGGGTTCCCGCGACGTCGCCGCGCGCCTGTGCGACCGCGGCACGGTACAGGGCGATCGTGACGGGGAGTATCCGCAGTTCCGCGCCTGCTGCCGAATCATGGGCCGGCGTGCCGTCGTCCGTTGGTGCGCCGAGAGCCCGCTCGGCGTCCGCCAGCAACGGTTCGACGGCATCCACATCACCGGACACGAGCAATGACCAGGCGCGGTAGACGCCCAGAACGGGCCTGCGCCTGATGACGTCGCCCGGAAGCAGCGCGAGCCAGCCGAGCAGGGTCGCATCCTGCCTGCTCTTGCGCACGCCGGGCACCGTCGACTCGATCACCCTGGCGGCCCGCCCGAAATCCCCGGCGGCCAGGGCCTGAGCGACTGCATCTTCCGGCAGCCCATTCCGTTCGAACCACTCGCTGGCGCGCCGGTGCAGGTCCGGTACCCGGTCGGGACCGTCCGCAAGCACGCGAGCCGTCAGCACGTCGGCGAAGAGGTGGTGATAGCGATACCACTCGCGCCGGTCGTCGAGGGGGACGACGAAGAGGTTGTCCCGCTCGAGGGCCGCGAGCATCTCGCCGCTGTCGGAGCGACCGGTGACCGCGTCGCACAGGGGAGCGCTCAGTCGGCCGAGGATCGCGGTGTCGAAGAGGAAGGCGCGGACGTGATCGGGCTGGCGGTGCAGCACCTCTTCGGCGAGGTAGTCGATCACGAACCGGTGACTGCCGGTGAAGCCCTGGATGAAACCGCCCACGTCCGAGCGGTCCCGCATGGACAGTGCCGCAAGCTGGAGGCCTGCGATCCAGCCCTCCGTCCGGGTGTCGAGGGCGGCGACGTGCGCGGGGGAGAGCCCCAGGTGCATGACCTCGTTCAGGAACGCTGCGGCCTCATCGGGAGTGAAGCGCAGGTCCGCGGCACGCAACTCGGTCAACTCGCCCCGCGCGCGCAGCCTGGCCAGCGGCAGGAGCGGGTCGGAGCGACTCAGGATGGCCAGGTGCAGGTTCGGCGGCAGGTGATCGATCAGGAACACGAGCCCGTCGCGGATCGTGCCGTCCTCGATGAGGTGGAAGTCGTCGAGCACCAGGACCATCGGGTGCTGTGCTGCCGCCACGTCATTGATGAGCGCGGCCATCGTGCCCTCGATCGACGAAAGCGGAAGTGCGTGTGCATCCGCGGCGACCGCGGGATCGGCTCGGTGCAGGGCCGCTACGAGGTACGTGAGGAACCGTGAGGGATCGTTATCGCTCGCGTCGAGCGAGAGCCAGGCGACACGAGCGCCGGGTTCACCGGCCACGGTGTCGGCGATCCACTGGCTCGCCACCGTGGTCTTACCGAATCCGGCCGGCGCCGACAGAAGAGTCGCCCGGTGACCGGCGCGGAGCCCCTCCCGCAAACGCGCGATGAGGCGGGGGCGGGAGACGGCGTTCGGTCGGGGCTCAGGCTCGGTTATGTCGG
>NZ_JASJVF010000449.1:0-1478 GCF_035019805.1 Cryobacterium sp. 10I1 | reverse complement strand
GGCCCAGGGCCTGCTCACGGACGTACGCCTCGATGAGGGGCAGCTGCTCGGGTTTCCCCAGGTGCCTGCGGAAGACATCCGCCTTGCCCAGGCCGCAGCCGGTGAGTTCGTCGAAGAGCCGCATCACCTGTTCGTGGAAGATGACGACGCCGCGGGTCTCCCGCAGGATCGGTTCGAAACGCGGGTGGATGTAGTCCGGCACGACCTCGCCGTGCCGCGCCTGCAGGTAGAGCAGGGGCATGTTGTTCTGCATCGGGCCGGGTCGGAACAGGGAGATCTCCACGGTGAGGTCGTTGAAGACCTCGGGCTGCAGCTTGCCGACGAGCTCCATCTGGCCTGGCGACTCGAGCTGGAAGATGCCGAGGGTGCGCGTCGAGCGGATGAGCTCGAAGGTCGGCTCGTCGTCGAGCGGGATCCGGTCGAGGTCGATGCTCTCTCCGGTGAGGCGTCGGTGCTCCTCGACGGCATGCGCCATCGCAGACTGCATCCGAACGCCCAGGATGTCGAGCTTGATCAGGCCCATCGGGTCCATGTCGTGCTTGTCGAACTGCGACATCGGCAGTCCCATTCCCGACGCCTGCACCGGGGTGCGGTCGAGCAGGCTCGCGTCGGAGAGGATCACGCCGCACGGGTGCACCGAGATGTGCCGCGGCAGCCGGTCGAGCCGTGCGGTGAGGTCGACCAGCTGATCGAGCTGCTGCGAGGCGCGCACTTCGGCGGCGAGCGGTTCGAGCTCGGGCTTCTCCTCGAGGGCACGGCGGAAGTCGCGGGCGTTGAACCGCCACATCTGCTTCGCGATCGCCGACACCTGCCCGGCATCCATGCCGAGGGCCAGCCCGGCGTCCCTGACGGCGCCGCGGCCGCGGTAGGCGTTGGTCATCGACATCAGCGAGACCCGGTCGGCACCGAAGGTCTGGAAAATGGCGCGGTAGATATCGTGGCGGCGCGCTGACTCCACGTCCAGGTCGATGTCGGGCAGGGTCTGGCGTTCGGGGGAGAGGAACCGTTCCCAGAGCAGGCCGTTCGCGATCGGCTCGACCGATGAGGTGTGCAGGGCGTAGTTGAGCACCGAGCCGACGCCGGAGCCACGGGCCTGGATACGAACGCCCATGCCCCTGACGAGGTCGGCGACGCGGGCGACCGTGAGGAAATAGCTCGCGAAGCCGAGATGCTCGACCGTCGCCATCTCGTACTCGAGGCGGGCGTGCGCCGTTTCGACCGCCGTCCGACCGGATGCCGCGTAGCGTTCGTCGACGCCGGATCGTCCGCGTTTCCAGAGTTCGGCGAGCGGGTCGCCGGTGACCCCGATCACGCGTGCCTCCGGCATCCGCGGGGTACCGAGGCCGATGTCGGCCTGCGGGTCGAGGGTGCAGCGGTCGGCGAGCATGTCCGTATCGCGCAGCAGCCGGTTGAGCGCGCCGCCACGATATCTACCGCGCCATTTTCCAGACCTTCGGTGCCGACCGGGTCTCGCTGAT
>NZ_JASJVF010000448.1:0-1479 GCF_035019805.1 Cryobacterium sp. 10I1 | reverse complement strand
GCTCCCGTGACAGCCGGGGGTCAGACCGCCGCCGCGGCGGCGCGCCCCGCGGTGCGTCCGGAGAAGAGGCATCCGCCGAGGAAGGTGCCTTCGAGCGCGCGGTAGCCGTGCATCCCGCCGCCGCCGAAGCCGCTCGCCTCGCCGGCGGCGTAGAGGCCCGGCACGGGTGTGCCGTCCGGCCCGAGGGCGCGGGCGGAGAGGTCCGTCTCGATGCCGCCGAGACTCTTCCGGGTCAGGACGTGCAGCTTGACCGCGATCAGCGGTCCCGCGTGCGGGTCGAGCAGCCGGTGCGGGCTCGCGACGCGGATGAGACGGTCACCGCGGTAGTGCCTGGCCTGGCGGATCGCCGTGATCTGGGCATCCTTGGTGAAGGCGTTGTCGAGCTCGCGGTCGCGGGCGCGGATCTCCCGCTCGACCTGGGCGAGGTCCAGGGGAGCATCGGGGGAGAGCCGGCGCATGCCCGCGAGCAGGTCGGGCAGGGTGTCGGCGACGACAAAATCGGCGCCATGCTTCTTGAAGGCCTCGACCGGCCCGGGAGCGCCTTTCGTCACCCGTTTGGCGAGAAGGGCCAGGTTCTTACCGGTGAGGTCGGGGTTCTGTTCGGACCCGGAGAGTGCGAACTCCTTCTCGATGATCTTCTGCGTCAACACGAACCAGCTGTGTTCGTAGCCGGTGCGCAGGATGTGCTCGAGCGAGCCGAGCGTGTCGAAGCCGGGGAACAGGGGAGCGGGCAGCCGGGTCCCCGTCGCGTCGAGCCAGAGCGAGGACGGACCGGGCAGGATCCGGATTCCGTGCGCGGGCCAGACCGGGTCCCAGTTCGCGACGCCCTCCGGGTAGTGCCACATCCTGTCTCCGTTGATCAGCCGGGCGCCGGCCCGCTCGCTGATGCCGAGCATCCGCCCGTCGACGTGCGCGGGCACGCCGGACAGCAGTTCCCGGGGCGCGGTGCCGAGCCGGGTCGGCCACTGGGCGCGGACTTGCGCGGGGTTTCCGCCGATGCCGCCGCTTGTCACGACGACGGCGGATGCCCGCAGATCGAAGTCGCCGACGACCTCGCGTGAGCTGGGCGCGCCGCGCGGGGCGTCGCTCGGGGCGAGGATGCTTCCCCGCACGCCGACGACCGTGCCGTCGTGGGTGAGCAGCTCGTCGACCCTGCGGCGGTGCAGCGCCGTGACGAGGCCGGACCGCACGCCTTCCCGCACGCGCTCGATGAACGGGGCGAGAATCGCCGGACCGGTGCCCCAGACGATGTGGAACCGCGGCACGGAGTTGCCGGGGCCGAGGGCCGTGGTGCCGCCGCGTTCGGCCCAGCCGACGACCGGAAAGAAGCGGATGCCGCGGGAGTGCAGCCAGGCGCGCTTCTCGCCGGCGGCGAAGTCCAGGTAGGCCTCCGCCCAGCGGCTCGGCCAGAGGTCCTCGTCACGGTCGAAACCCGCGGTGCCGAACCAGTCCTGTCTGGCGAGTCCGGCGGAGTCGTGC
>NZ_JASJVF010000447.1:0-1489 GCF_035019805.1 Cryobacterium sp. 10I1 | reverse complement strand
GTCTACGCGCACGGGGTCTGGTCGAACTCCGCGTTCGTGCTCGGCCTCGCCGTCGCCCTCGGCGTCGCGGCGATCGGGATGATCGTGTCCGGCATCCGCCGCTGAGCCGTAGCCCGAGGTGGGGCGCGGGCGCTCGCCCGGACCGGAACCGTTTCCGCCACCGTTTCCGCCGCCGGAAGACCCGCCGCTGCCAGGACCGCGGCGCACGAGGTAGAGCACGAGCCAGACGATGCCGGCAACGACCGCGAGGCCCCACGCTGCGCTCAGCGACGTGCTCAGCCAGCCGGGCATGCCCCAGGCCGCGGGAGGGCCGTCCCACCAGAATCCGCGGGTGAACGGCACGACGGTCAGGAGGAGGACGGCGCCGATCCCGATCATGGCGGGCTCGAAGCGGCCGCGGAGGGCTTCCTCGGCATGGATGCGGCCGAGTGCGTTGGGGAGCAGCGCCCAGCCCACCGCATAGACGAAGAGCACGGGCGCCCCGAGCACGGCGAGCACGAACGCGATGCCGCGCACGATGATCGGGTCGAGTCCGGTGCGGCCGGCGATGGCGCCGCAGACCCCGGCGAACCAGCGGTCTGCGCCGCGGACCATGCCGCTGCGGCGGATCCAGTCGAAGAAACGGGTGAGCTGGTCTGGACCCGACGGGCCCGGGCCGGCCGGGTATGTCGGATTACGCGGTTGATCGGTCATAACTTCACTCAACCACCCGCGATGGCGCGCTGCTATGGGGGAGAACCCTGAACGGACCCTGAGATCTGGCCGTACCGGATCGGGGCGGCCTTCGGGGTGCTTGGATGAAGACATGAGAACTGAGCGGATGTCCCGGCCGCGCCAGCGGATCATCGCCGGCGTCTGCGCGGGGTTCGCTGAGCACACCGGGTTGTCCGTGACGGTGGTGCGCACCGCGACGCTGCTGCTCGTCCTGGCCGGCGGGGCCGGCGCGCTGCTCTACGCCTGGCTCTGGGTGACGACGCCGACCGCGACGGCGAACCCCGTCCGGTTCGGGGCCGCCGAGCTCCCCAAGGCGAGCCTCGCGCGGCCGGCGCCCGGGTACGCCGGTTCCCCCGGCTCCCGCCACGGCCTCGGCGGTCCCGCGGATGCCGCGGCCGAGCGAGCCGCCGCCGCCGCGTCCTCGGCCCGGTCGGCTCCGATCACGGAGATCCTGCTCGGGCTCGCGCTCCTCGCCGCCGGTCTCACTCTCGTCGCGAGCCGGCTCGGCGCCGACATCCCGCTCGCCGTGGTCATCCCCGCGATCGTCGTGCTGTCGGGGACCGCGCTCGCCTGGCGGCAGTTCGCGGACATCCGCGGCGGTTCAGAGCAGCACTCGTCCGCCCTGCTCGTGCGCGCGCTCGGCGCCCTCGTGCTCGTCGCCGTCGGCATCCTGCTGTTCTTCGTGACGAGTGACAGCCCCGACGGGTGGACGGTCGTGATCGCATCCGCTTCGGTGCTGCTCTGAACCGCCGCGGATGTCCGCGAACTGCCGCCC
>NZ_JASJVF010000446.1:0-1491 GCF_035019805.1 Cryobacterium sp. 10I1 | reverse complement strand
CGCGCGAGACAGCCGATCGGGCCTCGGAGCGTGCCGCCGACCACGTCGCCCAGCGCACGAGCGAACGCGAGGAGGCCCGCTTTCGCTCGGCCGTGGCCCGCCGCGAGCTCGCCGAGGCGGAGGCTGACCTCGCCGCGGATGCCGCCACGCTGCACCTCCCCACCCAGCCGGAGGCGATCCCGTCGAGGGCGGCGGCCAGGCCCTGGTGCTCCGCGGAGATCGTGTCGAGTTCGACTCGCGCCTCGCGCAGCCGGTGGGCGCGGGCCGCTTCGCGTGCACTCTCTCCGATGAACCGGGCCGTGTCGACGGACCAGGCGCCGAACGCCGAACCCAGGCGGTACCGGCCGGTGAGGCTCACCCATACCGCGGGCGAGTCGTCGCCGAAGCCGATCGCCGAGGAAGAAGTGCCGTCGGAGTGGGAGTCAGAATCGGCTCCGTTGTCGAAGTCGGGATCAGCGCCGCCGTCGGTTGTGTCCCCGCCGAGGCTGATGCCTCGCAACACCGCCTCGATCGTCTCCGCGGTCACGGCCGACCCCGCGGGCGGCTCAGCGACGAGTACCGACGCAAGCGTTCCGACGGATGCCGTTGCACGCGCCCCGCGCAACAGTAACTGCCCATTGCCGGGCAGGCGCAGGTCCCCGTCAGGCAGCACGAGCGAAGTGAGCAGCCCGCTGCCCTCAAGAGCGGCCTCGAGCCCGGCCCGCTGCTCCGCGCTGACCTCGTCTGTGAAGCTCACCGCGCGCCAGAGCGGAAGGGACCCCTCGGGCGCGGCGGTGCGGGTGTGCGGCAGGGTCGGCTCGACCGAGTCGCCCTGCTCGAGCCCGGAAATCTCGGTGCGGAGAGCCTCGCGCCTGATCGCGAGGTCGCCGAGCCGGTGCCGGAGGTCAGCGCGCTGCCGTTCCAGCTCGGCCTGCAGCCGCTGGGCGTCCCTGCGCAGCGCAGTGCTCGCGGGGTTCTCGCCCGTGCGCAGTCGCACCCAATCGGCGAAGGCGCCGAACGCGTCATCTGGAACGGCGAGCTCAGTGAGTCCGGCCAGCACGATCTCGACCTCGGAGACGTAAGCATCGACGGCGGCCTCGACCGCGGCATCCGCCACGGTGCGTTCGTCGGTCGCCTCCGCCAGCCGGGTCTCGGTCTCGGCTTCGCGCAGGTCCGCCGCGCCGAGGTGCCCTTCGGCCTGCTCCAGCACTGTGATCAGCGCAGAGACCCGGTCTAGGGATTCACGTAGTCGGGACACGCGGGCAGCGGTCGCGGTACGCTCGCGCTGGAGGGCCGCCTCGAAGCCGTCGAAGCCGCCGGATGCGTCGGCACGCCGTCCACCGCGCGCGACCGGCCAGCCGGACTCGTCCGGTACGAGCCCGAGCCCCGCCGAGTCGTGCTCGATCCCGGCACCCACGGCCGCAGCGACCGCCAAAACGCTGGCCTCACGGAAGCCGGTCGCGCCCGCCACGAATTCGGACCGGGCGTCCGTCGCCTCCGCATCGGCGCGAG
>NZ_JASJVF010000445.1:0-1503 GCF_035019805.1 Cryobacterium sp. 10I1 | reverse complement strand
CGATCGAGAGCAGTCCGCCGATCGTCTCCTGGGCCGCGAACGAGAGGCCGTATGTGCCGTAGGTGAGCAGGGCGCCGCGCACGCCGCCCTGACCGTCGACAGCAGCGCGACGGCGTGCACCGTGTCCGGAGCGGAGGCCCCGGCCGGCAACGTCACCTTCACCGTCTCGAACTCCGGAGACCAGGTCACCGAGTTCTACCTCCTCGGCGACGACCAGCTCCGCATCGTGGGTGAGGCGGAGAACATCGGCCCCGGCCTCAGCCGTACCCTCGTCGTCGACCTGAGCGCCGGCAGCTACTTCACGGCGTGCAAGCCCGGCATGACCGGTGCGGGCATCGGCCAGGCCCCGTTCACCGTGACTCCGGCGAGCGCTGCGGATGCCGCGACGAACGCCCCCGGCGACGCCGAACTCAGCGCGCGCATCGACACCGCGAACGCCAACTATGCGTCCTACGTGAAAGACCAGATCGGCCAGCTCGTCACCGGGACCGCCGCGTTCGCCGCCGCATACACCGCCGGCGACGACGACACCGCCCGCGGACTCTACGCGGCCACCCGCGCGCACTGGGAGCGGGTCGAGACCGTCGCGGAATCCTTCGGCGACCTGGATCCGAAGCTCGACCTCCGCGAGGCCGACCTCGAAGAGGGCCAGGACTGGACCGGCTGGCACGCCATCGAGAAGGACCTCTGGCCGACCGAGGCCGAAGCTGGCTTCGCCGCATACCCGGCCGCCGAGCGCGCTCGCCTTGCCGGACTGCTCGTCACGGACACGGCGACCCTGAACGAGAAGGTGCAGCCGCTCACGTTCACTCTTTCCCAGCAGACCAACGGCGCGATCGGTCTCCTCGACGAGGTCGCGAGCGGCAAGGTCACCGGCGAGGAGGAGGTCTGGTCACACACCGACCTCTGGGACTTCCAGGCCAACGTCGACGGCGCCCGGGTGCTCTACGCCGGGGTGCGGGACGTCCTCGTGCAGAAGGATGCCGCCCTCGCTGCAACCCTCGACACCCGCTTCACCGCCCTGCAGAGCCTCCTCGACGCCCAGCGAGTCGGCGACGGCTTCGTCCTGTACACCGACCTGTCCACCGGCACCGTCAAGGGCCTCGCCGACCAGGTCAACGCCCTCGCCGAACCCCTCGGCCAGCTCACCGCGGCTCTCGTCCTGTGATGAAGGGCGGCGATTCGCGAGAGCGGAAAAATGGCCCCTTCCCGCGCGCCGAAGGGGCCGAAACTCCGCTCTCGCGGGAGGAAGGGGACGACCAGGCGGATGCCGGCGCGAGCGCGTCGGGGACGGCGCCCGCCGTCGGGGCGCCAGCGAAAGCCCCGCGCGGCATCTCCCGGCGCGGCCTCCTCGGCCTCGCCGGGGCAGGCGTCGCGGGCCTCGGCATCGGTATCGCCGCTGACCGCGGGGTTCAGGCCCTCGCAGCAGCGGGCGATGTCCTGGGTGCGGGCATCCACGTAGACGGTGAAATCGAAGAGGTCGCTGACCGTGAGCCCGTGCCC
>NZ_JASJVF010000444.1:0-1508 GCF_035019805.1 Cryobacterium sp. 10I1 | reverse complement strand
GCATCGTGCACATCAACGACCAGACGGTCAACGACGAGGCGAACACACCGTTCGGCGGCGTCGGCTCGTCCGGCACGGGTTCGCGGCAGGGCGGTGCGGAGGCCAACATCGACGCCTTCACGGAGACGCGCTGGATCACCCTGCGCCGCACGCCGGGCAGCTACCCGTTCTGAGCGGAGCCTAGTTCACGTCGTTGGGGTGGGAGCCCACGCGGCCGGCGCGCTCGAGCGCGGAGATCGTGGCGAGTTCGGTGTGGCTGAGCTCGAAGTCGAAGACGTCGAGGTTCTCGATCATGCGCGCGCGCCGGTTCGACTTCGGGAACAGGATGTTGCCGGTCTGCAGGTGCCAGCGGATGACCACCTGAGCGGGGCTCTTGCCGTGCGCCTCGGCCGCGACGACGACGACGGGCTCCTCGAGGAGTGGGTACTTGCCCTGGCCCAGGGGTCCCCACGCCTCGATCTGAATCCCGTGGGCGCGCGCGAACGCGGTGACCTCAGGCTGCTGGTGCGCGGGGTGCAGCTCGATCTGGTTGACCGCCGGGACGACATCCGTCTCGGCGAGAAGGCGTTCGAGGTGCGGCACGAGGAAGTTCGAGACACCGATCGAGCGTGCACGTCCGGAGGCGCGGATCTTCTCGAGCGCCTTCCAGCTCTGGATGTAGCTGTCCTTCGCCGGCGTCGGCCAGTGGATGAGGTACAGATCGACGTAGTCGAGCCCGAGCTTCTCGAGGCTCAGGTCGAAAGCGTCGAATGCGCTCTGGGTTCCCTGTTCACTGTTCCACAGCTTCGTCGTGACGAAGAGCTCGGAGCGAGGCACGGCGGATGCCGCGATCGCGGCCCCGACTCCGGCTTCGTTCCCGTAGATCGCGGCCGTGTCGAGGTGGCGGTAGCCCACCTCGAGGGCGTCGGAGACGATGCGGGTCGTTTCGTCCGGATCGACCTTGAACACGCCGAAGCCGAGCTGAGGAATGGTGTGGCCGTCGTTGAGGGTCAGGGTGGGCACAGAAGTCGTCATGGGCCCACCCTAAACGCTGGAACCGGACGGAACCTGACCTGCGGCGCTTCAGCGGGTGAGCTGGAGCTTCCACGCCTCGGGCTCGCGGGAAAGATAGCTCACCGTGAACCGGCCCGGGTGGCGCTGTTCGAGCTGGGCGAGGAGGGGCAGCGGGTCGTGGGGAGCGACGAGGACCAGGCCGCCGCCGGGGAGGACAGCGTCCAGCGCGCCGAAAATCGCGGCGTGCCGGATCGCGTGCGGCAGCTGCCGGGCGTCCAGTTCTGGGTATCCTGCGGCCTCGGCCTCGCCGCAGGTGCAGGTGTGGCCGGCGGGCTCGTCGTGGGCCGCGGGCCGGGGTGCGGATGCGGGAAGAAGGGGGATCATGTCAACCATGATTTAAACCTAATATATTCCGCTTTAATTAGCGAGCGGGTCGACGGGCACCCAGTCGCCGCGGAGGCGCACCTCGCACAGCTCGGGGAGGACGAAGGGGCGCAGCTCGACGTCGTCAGGGT
>NZ_JASJVF010000443.1:0-1522 GCF_035019805.1 Cryobacterium sp. 10I1 | reverse complement strand
CCTGCGAAACCGGGCTGGTCGAGTCGACCGCAAACCCGCTTGCCGTTTTCACCCGCCATCGGAGTACGTCCCGGGCGGGTCAGGCGAGGGCGGCGGTGTGCAGGGCGGCGTGGTCGAGGTAGTTCGCGGCATTCTGGCGGATGCCCGCGACCTCGGCATCCGTCAGGGGTCGGCGTACCTTGGCCGGGACCCCGGCGACGAGCGAATACGGCGGCACGATCGTGCCTTCGAGCACGACGGCCCCGGCCGCGACGAGGGAACCCGTACCGATCACGGCGCCGTTGAGCACGGTCGCCTTCATGCCGATCAGGGCGCCGTCCTCGACGACGCAGCCGTGCAGCACCGCGCCGTGCCCGACGGACACGTCCCGGCCCACGATGAGCGGGAAACCGTGGTCGACGTGGCAGGAGACGTTGTCCTGCAGGTTCGAGCCTGCCCCGATCCGGATCGGTTCCGCCTCCGCGCGCAGCACCGAGTTGTACCAGACGCTTGCGTGTTCGGCGAGGATCACATGCCCCACGAGCACCGCACCAGGGGCGACGAACGCGGAGTCCGCGATGCTCGGCCCCGGCCGGTCGGGAAGAGTGATGATGCGGGCGGCGCTGTCTGCAGTCATACGCGCCAGCCTAGTGCGGCATCCGTCCCGCGCCCTTCCCCTGTCTCAACTCCAGAAGTGGCCTGCGCCGAATTCAGGAGTTGAGCAGTCCTGGCCCCGGGAAAGCGCTTGTGCGACCCGAAACGGGCCGCAACTCCTGAATTCGGGACGGGATAGGCTGGCGCGATGGTGAACACCGCACACCCCGCCGTCGACCGCGTGCGGGAGGCGCTCGCCGCCTTCGGGCTCGCGCCGGACATCCGCTGGCTCGATGAGGCGGCGACGACCGCGCAGCAGGCGGCCGACGCCCTCGGCATCGAGCCGGGCGCGATCGCCAACTCCCTCGTCTTCACCCTCGACGGCGAGCCGTTGCTCGTGCTGACCTCTGGAGCTCACCGCGTCGACACGCAGTGGCTTGGCGAGAGGCTCGGCGGCACGATCGGCCGGGCGTCGAAGGAACTCGTCAAGAGCGCGACCGGGCAGGTCATCGGCGGCGTTGCGCCGGTCGGGCATCCGAGTCCGCTCCGCACCCTCGTCGACGTCGACCTGGATGGGTATCCCGAAGTGTGGGCGGCGGCCGGCCACGCCCACACCGTCTTCCCGACCAGCTTTGCCGAACTGCTCCGCATCACTGCAGGAACGGCCGCGCCCGTCACCCCGCCCGAATCGGCATAACTCCTGCAGGTTCCCGGCCGTCTGCCGTGCCGCCCAGTGTTCTACTGGCAGCGCCGCAGCGGCCGGACCGATGTGCAGGACGGGGAAGCCGGGGAGGGGTCAGCCCTCCCGGCCGGCGCCGTCGGCCGCGCGCACCACGAAGGTGTCCGGGGCGCCGAACCCGGCATCCGCGAACGCGGACCGGACCGGGCAGACTGGGGTGTACGGCCCCCGGACCGCGCATCGTTTTCGCTCCACCACCCGAACCTCAGG
>NZ_JASJVF010000442.1:0-1539 GCF_035019805.1 Cryobacterium sp. 10I1 | reverse complement strand
GTCGGGCCGCGGCACAGCGACCTCGCGCTGCTCGACCATGCCGCAGGCCTTTCCCAGGGGCTGGCCGCCGAAGTCGCGGCGGATGTCGGGACCGGCACGGCGGGGATCGTGGGTAACACCGTGGAAACGCTCCGTGCCTAAGCTGATGATGTGACGTATCCGCTGCAGTCGACCCCCGTTCCGAGCCTTCCGATCAACCCGCCGCAGCGCCTGCTGATGGGGCCGGGGCCGATCAACGCGGATCCCCGGGTGCTGCGCGCCATGTCCGCGCAGCTCGTCGGCCAGTACGACCCGGCGATGACGGGCTACATGACCGAAACGATGGGCCTGTACCGCGACGTATTCCGCACCGGTAATGAACAGACCCTCGTGATCGACGGCACCGCGCGCGCCGGGATCGAGGCCGCCCTCGTCTCGCTGATCCAGCCGGGCGACCGCGTGCTCGTGCCCATCTTCGGGCGCTTCGGGCACCTCCTCCGCGAGATCGCCGAACGCGTCGGCGCCGAGGTGCACGTGCGCGAGGTGCCGTGGGGCACCGTGTTCACGCCCGCCGCGATCGAACAGGCGATCATCGAGACCCGGCCGGCGCTGCTCGCGATCGTGCACGGCGACACCTCGACGACCCTCGCCCAGCCGCTCGACGAGCTCGGCGACATCTGCGCCAGGCACGGCGTGCTCTTCTACACCGACGCGACGGCCTCGCTCGGCGGCAACACCTTCGAAGCGGATGCCTGGGGCCTCGACGCCGTGACCGCCGGCCTGCAGAAGTGCCTCGCCGGGCCATCCGGTTCTGCGCCGGCAACGTTCTCGGCCCGCGCCGTCGACGTGATCGAATCCCGCCGGAGCATCGAGGCCGGGATCCGCGAACCCGGGGACGCGGTGCTGTCCAACCGGATCCGCTCGAACTACTTCGATCTCGCGATGCTCTTCGACTACTGGGGTCCCCGTCGGCTCAACCACCACACCGAGGCGACGACCGCCCTCTACGGCGCCCGGGAGTGCGCGCGCCTCCTGGTCGAGGAGGGGCTGGCGGACGCCGTCGCCCGGCACCGGCTGCACGGCTCGGCGATGCTCGCGGGAGTGCACGGGCTGGGGCTTTCCGTCTTCGGCGACCCGGCCCACCGGATGAACAACGTCGTCGCGGTCGAGATTCCGGACGGCGTCAACGGTGACGCGGTGCGCGGCTCCCTGCTCGAGGACTTCGGCATCGAGATCGGTACCTCCTTCGGTCCGCTGCACGGCAAGGTCTGGCGGATCGGCGTGATGGGCTACAACGCCCGCAAGGACACCGTGCTGACCACCCTTGCGGCGCTCGAACAGGTGCTCCGGCGCGCGGGGGCATCCGTCACGGGCGGCGGGGGAGTCGGCGCGGCCTGGGACCTGTACGCCGACGCGGACCGTGCCGGTGCCGACGCCTCCGGGGCCGCCGCCGACGCAGCTGCGGTGCTCTCATGACGGCGGCGGTGCCGACGGTGTCGGATGCCGCCGCGGCCGTGATCCTCGCCCGGTGCGAGGAACTCGCCCGGCCCTCGTCCCTCC
>NZ_JASJVF010000441.1:0-1540 GCF_035019805.1 Cryobacterium sp. 10I1 | reverse complement strand
CGCGGCAGCCGGTCGAGCCGTGCGGTGAGGTCGACCAGCTGATCGAGCTGCTGCGAGGCGCGCACTTCGGCGGCGAGGACACCAGCACCTCCCCGTCTGGCCCGTAGCGCCAGGGCAGGCCGCCGTCGGCGACCAGGGTTCCGACGCCGCTCGCGGTGAAGAACGCCGGGATGCCGCTGCCGCCCGCGCGAAGCCGCTCGGCGAGGGTTCCCTGCGGAGTGAGCTCGACCTCGAGGTCCCCGCCGAGGTAGCGCCGAGCGAAGTCCTTGTTCTCGCCGATGTATGACGCGATGACCCTGCTGATCCTGCCCTCCCTGAGCAGCTCACCGAGTCCCCAGCCGTCGACGCCGCAGTTGTTGGAGACGACCCGGAGGTCTGTCGTGCCCCGGTCGAGCAGGGCGCGGATCAGCACGATCGGCACGCCGACCAGGCCGAAGCCGCCGACGGCGAGGGAAGCGCCGTCTGGGATGTCCGCGACGGCGGCCGCCGCTGAGGTGAACGTCTTATCCATGGAGCAGTCCTTCGGTCCGGTTCAGGGAAGTGTCGGGGTCGGTGCAGAGGCGGCGGCCTCCGCGTCCAGGGCGGCGAACGTCGTGCGGGCTATCGAGAGCGCCGAGTTCGCGGCAGGCACCCCGGCGTAGATCGCGGTATGCAGCATCGCCTCGCTGATCTCGGCGCGGCTGAGCCCGTTGGTGAGCGCGGCGCGCACGTGCATCGCGAGCTCGTGCTCGTGGCCGCCGGTGATCAGGCAGGCGAGGGTGAGGAAGCTGCGGGTGCGCCGGTCGAGGCCGGGCCTGGTCCAGATTTCACCCCAGGCGTATCGGGTGATGAAGTCCTGGAAGTCGGCGGTCTCCGGGGTGATCGCGGCCGTCGCGGCATCCACGTGCGTGTCACCGAGCACGGCCCGGCGCACGGCCAGGCCCGCGGTGTACACCTCGGCCGCCGTTCGTGCGGAGGGATCCTGGGCCACGGCTAGTCCGATCGGCTGCTCCGCAGACGTTGCCGGGGGCGTCGCCGCGAGCTGTTCCCTGAGCAGGCCTGCGAGGTCCCGCGGCCGCTCGAGGGAGGGCAGGTGGGCGACTCCCGCGATCTCGGCGAACCGGGCGCCGGGAATGGCCGCGGCGAGTTCGGTGACGAGGGCACTCGGCGTGGCGAGGTCGAGTTCCCCGGCGACGCAGAGCGTCTGCACGGCGATGCCGGCGACCGCGTCGCGCTCGTCGAAGGCGGCGAGCGCCTCGCAGCAGAGCGCGTATGACTCGTCGTCGATGTCGAGCAGCCGGTTCAGCGCACCGGCACCCGCCGCGGGATCGCGCTCCAGGAACCCCGGAGCGAACCAGCGTTCGGCGCTGCCGATCACCATCGAGGGCGTTCCGCTCGCCCGGATCTGTGCGGCGCGCTCGTGCCAGCCCTCCGCTGTGCCGATCCGTGCCGCCGAACAGACGACGGTGAGGCTCAGCAGGCGCCCGGGGTGGCGGATGCCGAGCTCGAGCCCGACCGCTCCGCCGAGCGAGATCCCGGCATAGTGGAAGGACTCCGGTGC
>NZ_JASJVF010000440.1:0-1549 GCF_035019805.1 Cryobacterium sp. 10I1 | reverse complement strand
CCACGACGGCCTCCCCGTCGTCGGCGCTCTCCCCGCCGGCCTTCCGGCACCCGCCCTCGCCGGCCTGCAGGGGGCAGATGTCGTCGGCCTGGTCCTTCCCGCGCTCGGGATGGCGCTCATCGCCTTCGCGGACACCGCGGTGCTCTCCCGCACCTTCGCCGCGCGCCGCGGGGACAACGTCGACGGCAGCCAGGAGATGGTGGCGGTCGGCGCTTCGAATCTGCTCGCCGGCCTGTTCGGCGGGTTCCCCATCTCGGCGTCGTCGTCGCGTACTGCCGCCGCTGAGAGCGCCGGGGCGCGCTCTCAACTCGCCGGAGTGGCCGGGGCTGTCCTCCTCGTTCTGTTCATGCTGCTCGCACCCGGCCTCACGGACTTCCTGCCATCCGCCACGATCGCGGCCGTCGTGATGGTTGCGGCGGCGGGGCTCGTCGACATCACGGGATTCGTCGCCCTCGTGCGGATGAGCAGGACCGATGCCTTCTTGTCCGTCGCTGCTTTCTTCGGCGTGCTCGTCGTCGGCGTGATCGAAGGGATCATCGTCGCGGTCGTCTTGTCGCTCGGCGAATTCGTCGGCCACGCCTGGCGGCCGTATCGTGCGGAGCTGGGTCGCATTCATGGCCTCCGGGGCTACCACGACCTGTCACGGCACCCGGAAGGCGAGCGCCTGCCCGGAATCGTCATCGTGCGTTTCGACGCGCCGCTCTTCTTCGCCAATGGTGGGATCTTCGACGACTACGTCCGGGCGACCGTCAGCGCGGCCGGCGCCGACGTGCGCACCGTGATCCTGGCCGCGGAACCCATCACCGATATCGACACCACCGCCGTCGACGAACTGCTCGAACTGGATGAGTTCCTGCAGAAGCGCGGCGCCACCCTCGTTTTCGCGGAGATGAAGGGTCCCGTGAAAGACGTCCTGCGTCGATACGGCCTCGGCAAACGGTTCCCGCCCGAACGATTCGCCGACACCGTCGGCGCTGCCGTCGACGCGGCGACCGGGACGCTGCGGGGCGACCTCGACGGCACGCAGTGGGACCGTGACGCCTGACCTCGTGATGTCAGGGCATCAACGGCGGGCCTGGGCGAGGGTTCCGGTCACGGGGCCGGCGGGGTCGTCGATCAGGCACGAGACCAGGTGGCTGCCGGAGATCGTCCAGCCGTCCTCCGGCGGAACGAAGTAGTTGTAATCGAGCTGGGAGCCGTCATAGGCGCTGCCGGTGAAGGCCTCGAACCGGGTTCCGCAGCCGTCTTCGGCCGCCGCGACGACAGCGTCTTCGCCGGGATACGACTCCATCGGCAGGTCGAAGCCCGCGTAGACCTCGAAGGCGTGCACTTCGGCGCACGGCACCAGCGTGACGGTGACAGCGGATGCCACTTCGGCGTCCCCGACGTTGTCGAGGCAGTCCCCGACTACGACCTTTGACACCTCGATCGGCACGGCCGTGGCTGATGCGGCAAGCGAGGCGGCCCCGTCACTGGCCGAGGGGGCGAGACGGGCGACGGATGCGCATCCGCTCACCGTAAGCGACAGGCCGAGGGCGAGTGCTGCTGT
>NZ_JASJVF010000439.1:0-1552 GCF_035019805.1 Cryobacterium sp. 10I1 | reverse complement strand
CCTGGGCGCGGCGGTCGTGCTTGTGCTGGCCGCTCTCCTCATCGCGGTGATCGTCACCGCGCTCGGGCCGCAGGCCGGGCGGCAGGTCCTCGTCTCCGCGGTGGGCGGAGCCGCAGGCCGCGGAACGTCGACGGCGTCCCCGCCGGCCTCCCCAGACAAGGGTCCTGCCTCCGGAGCGGCCGGCTCCGGAACGGGGCGGGCCTCGCCGTCTCCGGACGCCGCTCGCACACCCGTCATCCTCGTGCACGTCCTCGGTGCCGTCCTCCGGCCGGGCCTGTTCGAATTGCCGGTCGGTGCCGCTGCGGAACCACCGGTCGTGGGTGGGGCCCCAGTCGGTGAGCAGCAACGCGCCGGCGGGGTAGAGGTTACGGGAGAGGAACCGGGTCAGGGTCGGCGCGACATTCCAGGCGCCCGTCGACAGGTAGATCACCGGGGACCCCGGCGCCGCCGCGGTGAGACGGTCCAGGAGTACGGCCATGCCGGGGGTGGGCACCCTCGCGTGTTCGTCGAGCACGAACGTGTTCCAGGCGGCGAGCAACGGCCGGGGGAGGGTCGTGACCATCACCGTGTCGTCGACGTCGGAGATGATGCCGCGATCGACGAGCGGAGCGACGATGAAGAGCGGCGCATCGACGGGTGCCGAGGCATCCGTGCTGAGTCGGGCGACCTGCCAGCCCGGCGTGAGCGGCAGCCGGATGACCGTGTCGACGACGCCGCCGCGGTCGGCGCTCACGCGGTGGCTGAAGCCGTTGATCTCGATCGTGACGGTGACGTCGTGCACGGGAACCGCGGTGAAACTGCGCCAACCGCGGATGCCGGCCTCGCGCCGTTCGGCTCGCCAGCGTCTGCGCGTGACGGCCTTCTTGGTCCGAGCCGGCTTGGCCAGCAGAACCCGGCAGAGAATCCGCACCCATTCGGTGCTTCCGTATCCCGCGTACGGGATGACCGTGGGCAGATAACCGCGTTTGCGGGCGCTACGCTCGCGACGTTCGTGCATCCAGTCTTCGATCCGGGCTGCGCGATGCATCATTTTCGCAGGTCGGCCCGCATTCGTTGTTCTGGAAGGCTTCGGCACGCCTCCTAGTTTGTCATGTGCCGCCCCTTTCGGGAGGATCCAGTCGTGCCGCGACCCGTTTGGCATCGCCGGGGGGACAAGACCCGTAGGATTGGGTCCTACTTCAAGGAGGACAAGTGTCAGTGAGTGACCTTTTCGAGGGGGACATCGTTGAGGCCGGCGCACAGGTCCGGATCGAACCCATCCAGCAGCGCAGCACGGCACGCCTGTCCGGCCTGCTCGATGCCGCTGCCGTCGTCGTCGACGAGGTCGGCTTCGACCGGATCACGACCGCGATGGTGGCTGAACGCGCGGGGGCATCGATCGGAACCGTGTACCGCTACTACCCGGACCGGGTCGCAGTACTGCATGCCCTGCGTGAGCGGGCCATTCAGCGATATCGACTCCGCGTCGCCAGGGAAATCAAGCTTGCAGACCCGAAGACCGCCTGGGAGACCATCGACTGCGCCATCACGGCCTTCGTCGAGATGTACCGGA
>NZ_JASJVF010000438.1:0-1567 GCF_035019805.1 Cryobacterium sp. 10I1 | reverse complement strand
GCCTCGGCGTCCTGGCCATCCCCCTGGGGACCAGGCCGGCCCGGCTGGCACATCGAGTGCTCCGCGATGGCGAGCCGGAGTATGAGATCACCCTCGGCGCCCCGACCCTGAACGCCGACGCGATCATCGCCGCTGAGAACCAGTTCAACGACGCCGCACCCGCCGGCATGCAGTACGCCATGCTGCCGATCACGGTCACCTATCAGGGCACCACGACCGGCACCCCCTGGATGGACCTCGACGTGTCCTTCGTGTCCGCCGCCGGCACCACGCACAGTGAACTCGACAGCTCGGTCGTCGGCCCCGCGCCGCTGTCCGATATCAACGAGCTCTACCCCGCCGGAACGGCGACCGGCAACGTCGTGATCGCCATCCCGACAGCGGATGCCGCGACCGGCACCTGGGTCATCTCGCAGTCGTTCAGCGACCAGAAGTTCTACTCGGCAGCACAGTAGGCCCATCCGCACTGTTCCGTTGCGGAGAAAGCACCCTCGCCCACGCGACGAGGGTGCATTCTCCGTGACTGAGGCGTTGAGGGCGCTTGTCGGGCCGCCCGGAAGTACGGTTGCGGCCCGCGATGAGGGGACTACGCTCTCCGGTGGAATGATCCACTCGCGGCTTCGGCCCGCTCGGCTCCTGCCGCATGTCATTACTTCAAAGGAGAAGATGTCATGGAATACATCACGTGGTTTGCCCCCATCCTGCCCGGCAAGACCGAGGCCTGGCAGTCCTTCGCCGCAGAGATGGCCGGCGCGCGCCGCGAGGAGCACGAGCGGTCCCGGCGTCGGATGGGCCTGCATCGCGAGGTCGCCTCGCTCATGTCGACCCCGCAGGGCGACTTCGTCGCGCTCTATCACGAGGCCGACGACCTCGCCAGGATGTTCCGCGACTTCGCCACCTCCCAGGACCCCCACGACGTGTGGTTCCGGGACAAGATGATCGAGTTCCACGGCCTCACGCCCGAGATGCTGCAGGGTCCGCCGCCCGCGCGACTGGTCCTCGACTACAACGAGGAGACCTGGGCCAGGCAGGGCGCCGGCCGCGGCGAGAGGCGTGGCGAGGCCCGCACCTCCGACACCGAGTAGGACTCCGGCGCTCCGGCGGCGTCCCAGCGGCCGCTCGTAGGATGAGGGCATGCGCGCAATTCTGGTACCCGTACCCGGAGGGCCCGACGCCCTCACCCTGTCAACCGTGGCCGAACTGGAGGTCGGGCCCAGGGACATCCGCATTCAGGTCGCCGCCGCCGGCGTCAACCGGGCGGATGTCTCCCAGCGGCAGGGCTACTACCCATCGCCCGCCGGGGCCCCGGCCTGGCCGGGCCTCGAGGTGTCGGGGATCGTGACGGAGGTCGGCAGCGCGACAACGCTCTTCGCCGTCGGTGACCGGGTCTGTGCGCTGCTCGCGGGCGGCGGCTACGCGGCCGAGGCCGTCGTGCACGAGGAACTCGCCCTGCCCGTGCCCGAAGCGATCGACCTCGTCGACGCGGCAGCGCTGCCCGAGGCGCTCGCGACGGTCTGGTCCAACGTGTTCCTCGCGGCGGGGCGAAAAAATTCAACAACCCCAACAA
>NZ_JASJVF010000437.1:0-1573 GCF_035019805.1 Cryobacterium sp. 10I1 | reverse complement strand
AGGCCTCGTCGATCTCGGCGAGGGACTTGTTGTTGCCGTGGAAGCCGAGGCGGGCGCCGGGCGCGCCGGCCGCGAGGTCGTCGGAGTCGATGGCGGCGATGACCGCCTGGCCGGAGGCGAGCACAGCAGCGAGGGCGTCGAGCACAACGCCCACACGCGCGAGCAGCTCGTCGGTGTCGATCCGGCGTTCCGGGGCAACGCCGGTGCGCACGAGGGAGTCGGGGCCGAGCGGCGTTCCACCGGCAGCGAGCGAGCGAAGGCTGCCGGCGAGAGTGGCGGCGCGCAGCAGCCCGTCGGCCAGCGGCGAGTCGCCCAGAGCGGGTATGGCCGCACGCAGCTCCCGGTCGAGTGATGCCGCGTCGTCCGCGAAGACCAGGTCCAGGGCGGCCCAGCCTGCCTCGGCGAGGGTGTGACTGTTGGGGGCTTCGGTCACCGTGATGCCGGCAGGATCACCGAGGCGACGCGCCGCCCACGCTTCCAGCCTCGGTTCGGCGAGCGCGCGCGGGCGGGTGCTCGACCAGCCGGTCGCGCCGGCCGGGATGGCCGCGAACACGCCGTGGGTGAGGATGCGACCGGTCTGGCGCACGCCCAGGATACCGAGGTCTGGATCGACGGCGGCGCCGCTGGCCATGGCATCCATCGCGGCAGAGGCGCGCGACGGGTTGCCCGAAGAGTACTGCAGGACGCTCTCACTCAGAAGGGCATCCGAGACGGCGTCGAGTGTGGCCGCAGCTCCGCGCATGGCTGCGACCAGAAGGTCCCACTCAGCGTTCGACACGGGGTCCCAATTCTCGACGAAGGCGTTGTCTGGCTTCCGGCTGAGGCGGGCGCGCAACGGCGGGTTGACCACGGTGAGCGTATCGAGCGGGAACAGCCGCAGGAGTTCTGCGCCGTCGACGACATCGGCGGCGGCGACGCGCGCTGCCGCGACCTCCTGGGCCTCGTCGTTGCCGAGCTGATCGGTGGCCGCAGGCGCGATCTGCCGCAGGCTCAACTGGAACCGGGCCGCCGAGGTCCCGGCGAGGCCGCGTTCGATCTGGTACCCGAGCAGGGCGCCGATCGACTGCCCGGCCGCGACCCCTTCGAGCACGCGCCGGAGCTCGACGCCGCGCCGACTCGACAGGTCGATGGCGAACGGTTGTTTCCCCGGCAGTGCGCCGATGTTGGAGCGGTGAGCGCTCGCGAGGACGCCGGCGGCGACGGCGTGCGAGCTGCTGGGCGCGTGGATCCAGCCATCCGGATCGCTTCGGTTCGTTCCAAGACGGATCTGCTCGACGTAGCCGAACGCGCCGATGGTCATTCCGACGGGGGCGGTGGCCGCCAGGGTGGCCCGGCGTGCCGTCGCGATGCCCGTCGCCCACGCGTCGACTCGATGGGACGCCAGATCGAGCGCAGAGGCGACGGCGATGCGACGCTCGTCGAGCGGCGCCGCCGCGAGCGCGATCATGGCGGCGCGAACCTCGCCGCCCACGCCGAAGGCGTAGAGCAGTTCGGTAATGGCGCTGCTGCCGAGCCACCTCGCCTGCGCCGTGTCGCCGAGGTCGAGCGCCACCTGCGCCAGGGAGGTGCGGGC
>NZ_JASJVF010000436.1:0-1598 GCF_035019805.1 Cryobacterium sp. 10I1 | reverse complement strand
AAGTACGGGCGCACCGCGTCGATGCGCCCGGTGGCGTCGAGCCCCGTCGCGGTCAGGGCCCCGGCGATGTCCTCACGGTACTGGCGGCAGCTCGAATATGAGCTGTACGCGCTCGTCGTGATCGCGAGGAGCCGGGTATGACCGGCAGCGGATGCCGCCAGCACGGTGTCCGCGAGTAGGGGCGTCCAGTTGCGGTTGCCCCAGTACACCGGCAGCGGCTCACCCCGGTCGGTGAACTCCGCCTCGAGGGCGGCCCGCAGGGCCCGGTTCTGCCCGTTGACCGGGCTCACTCCCCCGAAGGCCCGATAGTGGGTCGCGACGGTCTCGAGCCGTTCCTCGGGGATGCCGCGACCACGGGTGACGTTGCGGAGGAAGGGGATGACGTCGTCCTGCCCCTCTGGGCCGCCGAAGCCGAGCAGGAGCACGGCGTCGTATGTGCGGTCAGGCTGGGTTTCCTCCCCCGGCTCGCTCATGCCGTCAGGCCGGCCGCAGCATCCGCGCCCGGCTGGTACGGGCAGGCCGGGTCTTCGCCGAGGGGATCTCCGCTCGAGGCGAAGGCGCGCGCCCGCGAGCCGCCGCAGAGGTCGGCGTATTCGCAGCTGCCGCAACGGCCGCTGAATTCGGTCGCGCGGATCTGCTTGAGCAGCGGGTTGTCGCGATAGATCTCGGCGAGCGGGGTCGTTTCGACATTGCCGAGGCCGAGCGGCAGGAAACCGGCCGGGTAGACCTCGCCGTCGTAGGCGACGAAGACGATGCCCTTGCCGTCGCGGGTCGACGCCGTCTGCGCGCGGGGCAGTCCGATCGGCGGCCCCATCAGGGACTCGAGCCGGCCGGCCAGCCGTTGGTATAGCGCGGTCTCCGGTGCAGGGTCTCCCGCGCGGCGCCGGGCGACAACCCGGCGGAAGAACGGGGCCTCGACCGTGCGGACGATGAAACCGTGTTGGGAAGCATCGAAGAGGAAGTGGCAGATCTCCTCGTGTTCCTCGGGCGTGACAGCCTCCGTCGAGACGCCGCGTCCGACCTGGACCAGGAAGAAGACCTCCCAGATGGCCGCGCCCGCGTTCGAGATGAGGGCGGCGACATCCGCCAGTTCGTCGACGTTCGCGCGCATCACCGTCGTGTTCACCTGCACGCTGAGCCCGGCCGAGGCGAGGGCGCGGATGGCGTTGACGGTGTCCTCGAAGTGGCCGGGGATGCCGCGCACGCCCTCGTGGGTCGGCGCGCTCGCACCGTCGAGGCTGACCGATACGGCCTTCACCCCGCTCGCGACGATCTTCTCGATCATCGCGGCGGTGAGGGTGGGCGTGACCGAGGGTGAGAGGGCCGTCGGCAGTCCGAGACCGGTGGCGTACTCGACGAGTTCGAACAGGTCGGGGCGCATCAGGCAGTCGCCGCCGGTGAGCACGAGGATCGGGTACGGCCGGCCGAAACCGGCGATCTGGTCGATCAGGTCCTTGCCCTGGGCCGTCGTGAGTTCACCGGGCAGCGCCTGCATCGTCGCGCTCGCGCGGCAGTGTTTGCAGGCGAGGGCGCAGGCCCGGGTCGTCTCCCAGAACACGAGCATCGGGCGCTTCGAGTAGTCGGGGCCGGGGCCGCGC
>NZ_JASJVF010000435.1:0-1606 GCF_035019805.1 Cryobacterium sp. 10I1 | reverse complement strand
ACGCGGGGGCGGGTCGTGCGGTCGCGTCGGCGTCGGATGTGCCCGCAGCATCGAGGGGGCGAGTGCCCCGGGAGTGGACGGCGTCGGGGGAGGCCGCGGCGTCGGGGAACAGCACCAGCAGTGCCTCGAGGTCGGTCGCGTCCTGCCGCAGCTGGGCGGTGAGGTCGTGGAGCCGCCGCTCACTCGCCTCGAGGGAGCCGTCCGGGCCCGGGCGCGCGTACACCGCGGCCTGCAACCGGGGCAGTTCGGCGGCGGGATCCGGTCGCCCGCCCGGGGTGCCGGTGAGCGGGTGCGCCCGCCACCAGAGTGCGTCGAGCACGTCGTGCCGGCCCCGGTAGGCGGCGCGGAGGTCGGAGGCGAGGGCGGCATCCGCTGAGGCCGCGGCGTGCAGCCGCAGCGCGACAGACTCCGTTGTCATCCCGCGGCTCCCATCGGTCGAGGTGTGTCCACTGTAACCAGTCGGGCGCGGCGTCACCGGTTCGATTGCCCGTTGCGGGGTCGGGGCACAATGGGACCATGCCGAATCGTCTTGCCGATGCGATCAGCCCGTACCTGCGCTCCCACGCCGACAACCCGGTCGACTGGCACGGCTGGGGCAGCGAGGCCTTCGCCGAGGCCCGGGCGCGCGACCTTCCGCTGCTCGTGTCGATCGGATACTCGACGTGCCACTGGTGCCACGTGATGGCGCGGGAGAGTTTCAGCGATCCCGACCTCGCCGCCTACCTCAACGCGCACTTCGTGAGCATCAAGGTCGACCGGGAGGAGCATCCTGAGGTCGACGCGACCTATCTCGCCGCAGCAAGCGCGTTCGTCGACGGCCTCGGCTGGCCGCTCAACGTCTTCGTGACCCCTGAAGGACGTGCTTTCTACGCGGGAACGTACTTCCCGCCGACCGCCGTTCCCGGCCGACCGGCGTTCCGGCAGGTGCTCGAAGCCGTCACGGACGCCTGGACCGACCGCCGCGCCGAGGTCACCGAGACCGGCGCTCTCGTCGCAGACGCGCTCGCCGCAGCCGCCAGACAGCAGGAGCTCGCCGATGCCGCCGTCGCCGATGCTGCCGTCGCTGCTTTCGATGGTGTCGACGGCAACGATGTCGGGGGAGCCGGCCCGCGGAACCTGCTGCCGCAGGGCAGCGTGCTTGACGGCATCGTCGAGGGCCTCGCCGTGACGGAGGACACCCGGTACGGCGGGTTCGGCGGGGCGCCGAAATTCCCCGTCGCCCCCGTCCTCGCGTTCCTGCTCGACCGCTCATCCGGCCGCAGCCTCGCCCTGCGCACCCTCAAACGGATGGGCGCCTCCCCGCTGCGGGACCCCGTGGAGGGCGGATTCTTCCGCTACGCCGTCAACCGGGACTGGAGCGAGCCCCACTTCGAGCGGATGCTCTACGACAACGCCCAGCTCCTGGACCTCTACACCCAGGCCTGGAAACTGACCGGGGAACAGTGGGCCCGCACGGTCGCAGAGGGCGTCGCCGAGTTCCTCCTTTCTGTGCTGCAGCTGCCCGACGGCGGTTTCGCGAGTGCCCAGGATTCCGAGAGCACCGTCGCCGGACGCCGCGTCGAGGGCGGCTACTACGCCCTCGACATCGACGCCCGGCGAACGCAGC
>NZ_JASJVF010000434.1:0-1617 GCF_035019805.1 Cryobacterium sp. 10I1 | reverse complement strand
GTCGATGTGGGTCAGGCTGCCGAACTTGTAGGCGTCATCCTGGAACGTGTTCGAGTTGACCGTGCCGAGCGCGACCCGGTACCCGATGAACACCGCGATGCTGTGCTTCGCGACGAGCCGCAGCAGCCACGCGATCGTGGCATAGGCGACGAGGAAACTGACGACGGTCGCGACGATCGTGGGCACCCAGCCGACGGAGGCCGAGATGTCGCTCGCCGAGGAGAGGCCCTCATAGGCGCCCGCAGCGGTCAGTGCCGGGATGGCGAGGAAGAAGGACAGCCGGGTCGCGGCGACCCGGTCGAGGTTGCGGAACAGGCCGGCGCTGATGGTCGCCCCGGAGCGGGACACCCCGGGGATCAGTGCGACACACTGCATGACGCCGATCACGAGCGCGTCCTTGAGGGTCGTCGATTCCTCCGGGCGGTTGCGCTTGCCGACACGCTCGGCGATGAACATCACGACACTCCAGCCGATCAGCCCGGCAACGACGACCCACAGGTTGCGCAGTGGCCCCCCGATCAGGCCCTTTCCGAGAAAGCCGACGATGCCGATCGGCACCGAACCGGCGATGACGTACCAGGCGAAGCGGTAGTCGTGCGCGAGTCGCGCCTCCCGGTGGAAGAGGCCCTGCCACCATGCAACGGCCAGGCGGATGATGTCGGCCCGGAAATACAGGATCACCGCGACGATCGCCCCGAACTGGATGATCGCGGTGAACGCGGTCACCCCGGGGTCGTCGAGCTTCAGCCCCAGGAGCTTCTCGGTGAGGGTGAGGTGTCCCGTGCTCGAGACCGGGAGGAATTCGGTGATTCCCTCGACGATGCCGAGGATCAGCGCTTGGATCAGGTTCATGCTGGTGCCTTTGCGTGGAGTGCGAACAGGAAATCGGCGCCGGGCGGCGGTGGACGGGCCGAAGACCTCGTGCAGCAGAAGGTTAGGCCGCCGAACCTGCCCGCCGCCTGACCGGCACGCCCGCCACCCGGGTTGACCTGCACCGTTTACACGGGCGGCACGCGGGCACTGCGTACGATTGCCCCATGCCCACGGTCGGAGTCTGCGAAGACGACCCCCTCATCCGCCGGGTGCTCGCCGAGGCCCTCGGCGGCGCCGGCTACAGCCTGCTGCTCGCGCACACCGGCGCGGAGGCGGTCGTTCTGTTCGGCCCTGGCCAGCCCGTCGACGTGATCGTGCTCGACATCGGCCTGCCCGACTCCGACGGTCGCGACGTCTGCCAGGCCCTCCGGGCCGCCGGACAGCTCGCACCCGTGCTCTTCCTCACTGCGCGAACCGGCGTGCAGGACATCGTCACCGGCTTCCACGCCGGAGGGGACGACTACCTCGGAAAGCCGTTCGCGCTCGCCGAGGTGCTCGTGCGGGTCGGCGCCCTGGCTCGCCGGGGCAGGCCGGAGCCGTACCGGCAGCCGGCGGGCCTCCGCCTCGACCCCCAGCGGTTCACCGTGGCCAGGGCCGACCTCGAGATCGCCGTCACACCGACAGAGTTCCGGATGCTCGCGGCCCTGCTCGCCCGCCCTGGCGAGGTCGTCCGCCGGCGCGACCTGGTCGCGGCCGCGTGGCCGCACGGCGCCATCGTCGCCGAGAACACCGTCGATTCCTATG
>NZ_JASJVF010000433.1:0-1625 GCF_035019805.1 Cryobacterium sp. 10I1 | reverse complement strand
GTGGGGATGCGGATGGTCCGGGGTGGGCGGCGCACCCGGAGACTGCACCTGCCGCGCCGGGGTGCCCGTGGCATCCGCTGCTATTTCGGTCGGTTCGACGGAAACGCTCGACTCGGCCGACTCGGCCGACTCGGGCGTCTCGGGCGACTCGGGCGACTCGGGCGACTCGGGCGACTCGGGCGACTCGGGCGAACCACCCGACTCGGGCCCGGAGGTGCCGTAGTAGCCGTAGAGTTCGTTCTCCTCGTCGGCGGTGATCGATCCACGGTCGCTCTCGATGCGGGGGCCGTTGCGGATGCGGTCGCGGTCGAAGGCCACGACCACGCGCGGGCCGTCGATGGTCGCGCCGGCCAGCGGAACAAACGATTCGAGCATGCCGAACAGGCCGGTGCGCACCGTGACGAAGGCCGGCTCGCCGGAGTCCTCGCTCAGGAAGACCTGTTCGACCGAGCCGAGCTTCGCACCGTCGCTCGTCACGACGACACCGCCGTTGACGACGATGTCGTCGATCCCTTCGAGGGTGATCATGCGGTCATTCCTTCACTGGAGGCACGCGCTGGGGGCACGGACAGGTTTCTGTATTCTCGCACCGTCCGGTGCGGCTGCCCAGGCGTCACGCGGTGACCAGGATCATCGTGAGCACGCTCAACCCGACCGTCACCGGGGCGAGCACGAGGCCGAAGAGCGCATACCCGCGCCAGGGGATCAGCACGTTCATCTTCTCGAGCCTGCTGTGCCAGAGCAACGTCGCGAGCGACGCCCACGGGGTGACCAGCGGGCCGACGTTCGCGCCGATCAGGACGGCGAGCAGCCGCGGGGTCGAGTCGGCGACCGGTTCGAGCGCGAGGTAGGCGGGCAGGTTATTGGTCAGGTTCGAGCCGACCAGACTCGTGCCGGCCAGGCGGAACAGGTCCCTCGGCGCGTTCCCCGCCCCGGCAAGCGCGGTGAGCAGCACGGGCAGCCCGAGGTTCTGCAGGGCCTCCATCGCGAGGAACAGCCCGCCGCTGAACAGCAGGAGCGACCAGGGAATCAGGGTCATCCGGAGAACGCTCTGGCGCCTGACGAAGAACACGACGGCCAGCACGAGTGCGGCGATGCTCGACGGCAGCCATACCGGCACGCCGACGACGAGGGCGGGCAGCAGGGCAGCGAGCACGAGCGCGCTCGTCCCGAGCAGCACCCGGTCGACGGATGCCACCGCTCCCGACGTTCCCGCGACGCGCATCCGCTGCACGGGGACGCTCGAATACCGTTTGCCGAGGTCTTTCCGGAAGACGATCGCAACCATTGCCATCGGCACGACCACGGCGACGAGCGCCGGGGCCGCGGTCAACCCGGCGAAGGCGATCGGTGAGATGCCGCCGAGGCGGTTCTGGGCGAGCAGGTTGGTCAGGTTGCTGATCGGGAGCAGCAGGCTGCCGGTGTTGGCGAGCCACACCGTCGTGAGCGCGAACGGCAGCGGCGGCAGGGCCTGGTTGCTCTGGTTGTGGGTGGCCGGCATCGCGATCGTCACGACGGTGTTCCTCTCCTTCGACACCACCGCCGTGCTCCTGACGCCGGTCGTCGTCGTCGTCGCGCGGCAGGCGGGCCTGCCGCCGCTGCCGTTAGCGCTCACGACGGTGTGG
>NZ_JASJVF010000432.1:0-1626 GCF_035019805.1 Cryobacterium sp. 10I1 | reverse complement strand
CGTACGCGGCATCCGCCGGCTGCTGCTCGCCCTCGACGCCGACCCGGCGACCCTCGCCGCGGTGCGGGACGCCCTCGCCGCCGGTACCGGCTGGGAGGCCATCGCGGCGGCGGCCGGGCTGAAACCACCGGCGGCCAGGTGGCGGTGGAGCGGTTCGGATTCCGAGATCGCCGCCCGTCTCGAGGCAGGCCGGAAGCGATCGGCCCGTCCGAGTTCCGTGCCGACCGAACTGCCCGGATACTCGGTCGCGGAGGCGGCGACGAGGCTCGGTATCACCGTCCAGGCCGTCTATCTCCGGGTGAGCCGGGGTAAACTGGCCAGCCAGACCATCGAGCTGCCGGACGGCCGCTCGTATAAACGGGTCTTCCTCGACGCAGCGGACGACGTGCCGAGCCCGCCGGACGCGGTCCGGCCGGGCCGGCCGGACCACGTGAACCGGATCGGGCGGATGCCCGCAGCTTCAGACCCACACACACGTGCCGAAACCACATACGTGCCGAAACCACAGGGATGACGGAGTACCACCATGACTGATTTTCCGACAGAGAACTTCAACCGCACCACCCCGTACAACACGGGTGACAACACGGCCGTGACCCCGGTCGTTGGAACGGAGACCGGGTCCCGGGCGATCTCGGCCCCGCCGGAGAAGCAGCCTCGGCCGGCATCCGCCGTTTCGGCCAGCGGGAGCGGCGCGTCGCGCACTGCGCTCGTCGTGCTCGCCGCCATCGGGATGCTCGGACTGGCGTTCGTCGTGATGATCCTCGTCGGCGTCTCGAGCGAGAGCATCAACGCCCTCGCCGTCTTCGCGACTCCGATCGCGTCGATGGTCGCGGCGTACTACGGAATCACCCTGAGCATCCAGCAGGTCAAGAACGAGCGCGCCGAGAAGGAGATCGCGATCAAGCGGGCCGACGTCGCGGACGCGTCGAGCCGGGAGACCGAGGTCTGGGCTGCCCAGATGGAATCGGGACTCCGCGTGGCGATGGCCAAGCTCACCGCAGCCCACATCGGCACCGATGAGGTCACCAAGGCGGCGGGCACGCCGGACGGTTTCTTCTAGGCGACGGTTTCCACTAAGCGCTGACGAGGCGCCCTGACCTGGTCGCGGCGACGAAACCGGCGTAGTCCGCCGTGGCCTGCTCCGCGTATGCGACCGCGAAGTCGGCGAACGCCCTGTCGGCCTTGCCGCCCAGGCCCAGGTAGGCGGCGATCGGCACCGGGTCTCCGGAGCGGGCGTGGGCGCGCGCGAGTGTCGTGCCGGTCAGCCGGGCATAGGCGAGCAGCCCTGCCGCGGTGAACGTCGCAGGATCGGGCGACCACTTCATGTCGCGCAGCTGACGCCCGTAGTACTGCCCGCCGAGCGGGGTCGTCGCCCAACCGAGGAACACGTCTCCCGAGGCCTGCATCAGGCGCTGGCCCTCGACGACGCGCTGGCCGGCATGGGCGGGCCCCGCGTGCGACCCCGTCGCCGTGTCACTCCGGTCGATCACCGATCGCTGTGCCTCCTTGAGCTGGAGCACGAGCACGTCTTCCGGTCCGATCCCTTCGAGCAGGACGACCCAGGAGTACAGGCCAACGCTGCCGACCCCGACGACCTTGTGGGCGAAGTCGATGATGTGGAAC
>NZ_JASJVF010000431.1:0-1636 GCF_035019805.1 Cryobacterium sp. 10I1 | reverse complement strand
GTGAAGGGGCCGGACGGTGAGGTGCCGCGGGCGATGCTGATGCCGTGGCCGCGTTCGGTGCCGCCCTCGGCGATCATCAGGTACCAGTAGCCGCCGTGCCGGTAGAGGTGGGGCGCCTCGGGGAATTTGAGGCCGGTGCCCGACCAGAGCGAGATCGGTTCGCTGAGCCGCGCCCCGGTCTCGAGGTCGACCGTGACCTGCAGGATGCCGCCGTGCTCCCCTGGCGGGTTCCCGGACGTGGTGTCCAGGCCCGAATAGGTGATGTGCGCGACGCCATCGTCCGACCAGGCCAGGTCGGAGTCGATGCCGTGCACGCCGTCGACGATGGTGCCGTCGCTCCAGGGCCCGGCCGGGTCCGTGGCGGTGAAGATCAGCATGCCGCGACCCATCGCATCCGTCACGACGACGTAGAACAGACCGTCGCGGAAGCGGATGGTCGGGGCACAGGCCCCGCCGAGGGTCGGGACGTGCGCGGAGGCGAGCTGCCCCGGCCGTTCGACGACGTTGCCGACCTGGGTCCAGGTCACGAGGTCGCGGCTGTGGAAGACCGGGATTCCGGGCAGGTACTCGAAGGTCGAGTTGGCGAGGTAGTAGTCCTCGCCGACCTTGACGACGCTCGGGTCGGGGTAGAAGCCCGCGATCAGCGGGTTCGGGTAGCGGGTCACGGCGCTCATCGAACCGTCACCGTCGCTCCGAGCGGGAGCGCCGAAACGCTCGTGCCGGCCTCGAGCCGGAAGTCCCCCGGTTCGAAGTGCCAGCCGTCCTGCCAGTCCGCGAAGGCGCGGGCCGGCACCAGGATGCTGGCCACCACACTCTCCCCCGCCTCGGCGTGCACGGCGGCGAAGCCCACAAGCCAGCGCACCGGCCGGTCGATGGCCGATTCCGCACGGGAGGCGTAGACCTGCACGACCTGTTTGCCTGCCCTGTCGCCGGTGTTGGTGAGACCGACGGTCACCGCGACGGTGTCGGCGCCGTTCTCCTCCGGAGCGACGTAGAGCCGGTCGAGAGTGAGGACGTCGAGGGTCCACTCGGTGTAGCCGAGACCGTGGCCGAACTCGTACGCCGGCTCGGTGCCGGCCTTGAGCCAGGCGCGGTAGCCGATGTGGATGCCCTCGTCGTAGCGCACGACGCCGTCGACGGGGGTCACGTCGAACACCGGGACATCCTCGAGAGTCACCGGCCAGGTGGTGGGCAGGCGCCCGCCCGGCTCGGACTCGCCGAGCAGAATTGCGGCGACGGCGTCGCCGTATTCCTGGCCGCCGAACCAACTGAGCAGCACGGCGGAGACGTCGTTTCGCCACGGCATCAGCACGGGTGAGCCCGCGTTGACCACGACGACGGTGCGCGGGTTGGCCGCGGCGACGGCGCGGACGAGCTCGTCCTGGCGTCCGGGGAGGTCGAGCGAGGTGCGGTCGAAGCCCTCCGACTCGACCTTGGAGTTGGTGCCGACCACGAGCACGACAACGTCGGCGGCCGCAGCGGCGGCGGCGGCTTCCTCGATGAGCGCTTCGGGGTGGGACAGGTCGGGCTCGATGCCGACCGTGATCGCGAGCGCTCCGCCGAGGAAGTCGGGGACGACGTCGTACTCGATCTTCACGTCGATCGGCACGCCGGCCTCGACCGCGAGGTCGACGGT
>NZ_JASJVF010000430.1:0-1661 GCF_035019805.1 Cryobacterium sp. 10I1 | reverse complement strand
GTCAGGGCGAGTTCGTGCGGCAGGGTGGGGGCGAGGTGGACGAGTCCAGGCCAGAACGGTGCGGACGTGATGGAGCGTACGGCCGCGTCGTCCATTCCGGTGATGCGGAGGAAGAGCGCCGCTGCGGCAGCGGGGTCTCCGGCGTCGAGGGCGGCCTGGAGGCCGAGGTCGTCCGCCGGGGCCGGGTGCTCCGGATCGGCGGTGTATGGCGGCTCGTAGACTGCGAGCCGGGTGATGTGCACGCCGGCGGCGGCGGCCTCGATCGCCAGGATCGCTCCGGAGGAATGGCCGTACACGCCGGCTGCGCCTCCGGCCACGGCGACGAGGGCGGCCAGGTCCTCGATTTCGCGTTCGACCGCATACGGCCCGGATTCCGGGCTCTCGCCCTTGCCGCGCCGGTCGAAGGTGTACGCCGTGACGTGCTCGGCGAGCAGGGTCACGAGCGGATACGGGGAGGACCGGGTGTTGAAGGCACCGCCGATGACGATGACCGGGTCCCCGGAACCGAGGCTATCGTACGCGATCCGAGTGCCATCGGCCGACCGGACGAATTCGGGCATCTGTGGTCTCCTTTGGCGACGGTGTGACGGTGCGGCGGGTTCAGCGCGTTCAGCGGGCTCAGCGGGCGGTGGCGGCCATCTTCACGGCATCGACGCGGGGGGCGACGACCGGACGCCCGGCCCGGTTGCGGGCGCTCGACACGAGGAAGATCGTGAGCACCGTTCCGGTGTATGCGAGCCAGACCAGCAGCGAGAGCCAGGTGGTCTCCGGCGAGAAGTTCAGGGTGCCCTTCAGCAGCGTGCCGTACCAGCTCTCCGGCGGGATGGCGGCGCTCACGTCGAAGGCGAGGTTGTGCTCGCCGGGGAGGATCCCGGACTCCTGCAGGTCATGCACACCGTAGGAGAGTACCCCGGCCGCGACGACGATCAGGATCGCCCCGCTCCAGGTGAAGAACCGCGCGAGGTTGATCTTGAGCATGCCGAAGTAGATGAGCGCTCCGAGGCCGACCGCGCTGAGGATGCCGAGCGCGGCCCCGATGAGCGGCAGCGTGGTCTCGCCGGTGGACTGCACGGCGGCCCAGATGAACAGGGCCGTTTCGATGCCCTCCCGCCCGACGGCGAGGAAGGCGATCAGGACGAGGCCGACGCCGGTGCCGACGAGGGAGCGGTCGATCGTGCCGCGGAGGTGGCCGCTCAGGTCGCGGGCCGTGCGCAGCATCCAGAACACCATCCAGGTGACCAGGCCGGTCGCGGCGATGGAGAGCGTGCCGGCGATGGCCGGTTCGGCCGATTCCGGAAGGCTCGCGGTGCCGAAGGTGAGCACGGCGCCGATCGTGAGGGCGAGGAGCACGGCGAGGCCGACGCCCGTCCAGAGACGGCCCAGCAGGTCGCGGCGGGCGATCTTCACGAGGTAGGCGACGAGAATGGTGACGATGAGGGCACCTTCGAGCCCCTCTCGGAGTCCGATCAGGTAGTTGGCGAGCACGGCACTCCGGTTCTGGTCTGGATACTGATGCAGCATCACGATAGCACGGGGATGGTTAGCCTACCCTTACCGATCGCTCCACGATCGTGAGAATCCGCGAGGGTTGCTCCGAGATCCCCGGACAGCCAGCGAGAGCGCACTTGTGGCCCTTCTCACCGCGTTTTCAGGGCCACAAG
>NZ_JASJVF010000429.1:0-1667 GCF_035019805.1 Cryobacterium sp. 10I1 | reverse complement strand
CTTCTTCGAGGCCGAGACCTACCCGACGATCGACTTCGTCTCCACCGGTGTCCGTGAAGTCAAGGGCGAGTTCCTCGATGAGGACCTTGTGCCTGGCCAGCTGGATGGCGGCGAGGCCGAAGGCGAGGCTGATCAGGAGGACGAGGCCCTCGGGGATCATGCCGACGACGCCGGCCACCGAGTCGCGGAGTGCGCTGCGCCACGGAGCATCCGGCCCGGTGAAGAGCGCGTCGAGCCCGCCGTATGCCGCGATGCGCCCGATCAGGGTGAGAAGGATCACCGGGCCGAGCAGCCACGACAGCAGCACGAGGATGCGGTTGGTCGCCGCCCGGAGCTCGGAGTGGACGAGGGAGTGCCGTTTGATCTCGGCGGTGAGCCGGTTCGCATACGAGTCAGCACCCACGAACGTGAGCCGCGCGTAGCCGGAGCCGCCCGAGATGTACGAGCCGGACAGGAGTTCGTCGCCGACGACCTTGACGACCGGATCGGACTCCCCGGTGAGGAGGGACTCGTCCGCGACGAGGTCGTCTCCGTCGAGGACGACGGCATCAGCGGGCACCTGGTCACCCGGCCGGAGGATGAGCACGTCGTCCTGGACGACCAAGCCGAGCGGGACGATGTGCGCGAACCCATCGCGCTTGACCGCGACTTCGGGAACCGCGAGGAGCGCGAGGCGGTCGAGCACGAGCTTCGCACGGACCTCCTGCACGATCCCGATCAGCGCGTTCGCGACGACGACGAGGTAGAAGAGGCCGTCCCGGTAGTCGCCGAGCACGGCGACGGCGACGAAGCACACGGTCAGGATCGCGTTGAACAGGGTGAAGACGTTCTCCCGCAGGATGTCCGCCACCGTGCGCGACGTCGATTGCCGGACGTCGTTGCCTCGACCGTCCGCGAGCCGCTCGGCAACCTCGGCGTCGCTCAGCCCATCGTGAACCCCCGCGCCGGTCATGAAGCTGCGCCGGTCACGACGCTGCCGTGGTCATGGATCAGTTCCCGGATTCACCGTCGGCGGGCGGGCTCGGACGGTAGACGGACCGCACCATCAGCCACGACACGATGAGGAGCGGCGCATACAGCGGGATGCCCATCAGGAGCTTGGTCGCGCCGAGCCAGGCGACGTTGCCTGCGTAGTACAGCGGGAGTTCCACGGCGAGGCGCAGGAGGAACAGCCCTGCCCAGAGGGCGGTCAGCAGGGTGAGCACCCGGCGCTTGGACGGGTCGGACCGCCAGTTCACGCCGTCGCCGACCAGGAAGCCGACGGCGAGGCCGATGAGCGGCCACCCCACGATGATCGAGATCACGAGGGCTCCCCCGTACACGCCGTTGATCCAGAACCCGGAGAGGTAGAAGTCCTCTGCCTTTCCGGAGAGCAAGGCGAGCACGGCGCTGATGCCGATGCCGACGAGTCCGCCGACAGCCTGCGTCACGGTCTGCCTCGCCGCGACACGCAGGCCCGCCATCACGACACCGATCACGATCGGGGCGACGAGGGAGGGAACCAGGGCCCGGGTCAGGGTGTACGTGACGAGGAAGACGAGCCCGGGCACCACGGCCTCGACCAGGCCGCGGATGCCGCCCATCGCTGCGAGCAGGGCGTGGCCGCTGATCGGCTCCCCCTCTGCAGCGGGCGAGAAGCCGGCACGTCGCGCCGCAGCGGCCATACC
>NZ_JASJVF010000428.1:0-1670 GCF_035019805.1 Cryobacterium sp. 10I1 | reverse complement strand
GTCCTGTTCAGTGCTCATAGTCTCCGACTCCCTTGATCGCGTCTGCGTCCCGGCGGATGCTTGCCGCGAGGCCGTCCGGGTCGGCGCGCGTACCGGCCTTCACCCGGTTGACGCCGATCAGCACGAGGATCGCGGCAATGAGGAGCAGGGCGACCGCGACGATGAGCGTCGCGAGCCAGAGCGGCAGCACGAGCGCGAGGGCGATCACGGCGAGCGCGACGAAGACGATGACCGCGAGGAATGCGAACACGCCGGCCACGACGAAGAGGCCGATGCCGACGCCGATGTTCTTCGCCTTGCCCGCCATCTCGGATTTGAAGGCCTCGATCTCGGCGTGGATGAGCGCGGCGATCTGCCCGGGCAGCTCGGAGACGAGGGTGATCAGGGTCTTGCGCGGGCGCGGGCCGAACCCTGCTGCGCGGGCGCTGTCGGTCTGGGTTCCGGTCGCGGCCGGCGATCCGGTCACAGTGAGGGTGCTTCCGATGTGGGCGCGCCCGGGTCGGGGGTGCCGTGGTCAGGGGTCGCCGTAGGGGTGGCCGACGGTGCTGACGCTGCCGGGCGTTTCGTGGGCCAGGACGTGCCGTACCGGGGGCCTGGGCCCGCGGCATCCGTGGCCTTCGCGGTCTTGTCCGTGAGGGTTCCGACGAGCTTCTTGCCGGCGTTGATGAGCGCGGCAGGCACGTCGCCGACCCGCTCGAGGGCGAAGTCGCGGACCTCGGTCACGCGGCGCTGCACGGGGTCGGCGTTCCAGATGCTCTCGGCAGAGGCCACGATCTGGTCGTAGCGCTTACGTCCGGCACGGGAGCCCAGGACGTAACCGACGAGTCCACCGGTGATAAAAAGAAGCTTTCCCCGCATCTGTCACTCCATTCTTCGTCGTTCACGTACGTCTCAGAGTATCCCGCCTGCGGAAACGGTGGAGGGCAAACTGCCGGACTACTGGGGAGAACGGCTCAGAGAACCAGCGCATCGCGACGGGTCCGGCCGGCGGTCGCGAGGGCATCGGGGATGACGGAGGCGAGCCCGGTTCCGGAGAGCCAGGCCCCGGTGACCTCGAGCCCTTCGAGGGCCGCGACGGCCCGACGCACCTGGTCGACGCGGTCGCGGGCGCCGACGGTCGCCGGCGAGAGGGCGTCGCCCCACCGGGTGCGGTCGAAGCCGAGCACCTGGTCCGCGGAGAGCGGGGTACCGAGGATGGCGGAGGCATCCGCGAGGGCGAGGGAGAGGAGTTCGTCGTCGGTGAGGCGGGCGCTCGGGCTCTTCTGCCCCGCGCGGCCGTAGGACAACCGGAGCACGTGCACGCCGGGACCCGCGGTCTCGGCGACCCAGTCCCATTTCGCGGTGACGTGGGTCAGTGCCTTTGCGGTGATGCCGGGTGCGCCGGCGGCGACGAGGGCCCCGGTGCCGCGCGGATGCGCGTCGAGCTCAGGGGCGGCGAGCACGAGGGTGGCGAGTTCGATCGGGGTCGGTTTCGGCCAGTGCAGGGCGCCGAGCGCCTTCTGCTGAGGTCCGAGCGGCGCGATGAGGGCGAGGGCCTGGGCGCCGGGCGTCGCGAGGATGACGAACCGCGCCGACAGGGTCTCCGGCAGGGTCTCTGGCAGGTCACGATCGCGCCCCGGCCGGAAGCCTCCGAAAAGTCCGGTGCCCCCGAAAGCCCCGAGAGCCCCGAT
>NZ_JASJVF010000427.1:0-1689 GCF_035019805.1 Cryobacterium sp. 10I1 | reverse complement strand
GCCGAAGAGCGCCGTCGCCAGCCGGAAGCCGAGCGACGCGGTGCGGCCCGTGGTGTGCGCGGTCGCGGCGCCGAGGTGCCCGCCGAGGTACTCCGGCGGCACCAGCACTCCGGTGTACCGCTGGATCTGCTGCCGCTCGAGCGGGTCGTTGGTGTCGCTTGTCCAGACCCGGTCGACGAGCGGGAGGATGCCGAGGTCGATCCGGGCGCCGCCCGAGGCGCAGGATTCGATCTCGAGTCCCGGGTGCGCGGCGCGCAGCGTGCCGAGCAGCCGGTAGACCGCCTCGGTCTGGCGATGCGCCGATCCTCCGAGCAGGTCTCGGTTGTGGTCCCACTTCAGGTAGGCGATCGGGTACTGGTCGAGCAGGGCCGTGAGCCGGGCAAGCACGTACGCGAAGGCATCCGGGTTGCCCAGGTCGAGCACCCGCTGGAACCGCCATTCGAGCGAGCCTTCGGCGCCGAGCACCCAGTCCGGATGCGCCCGCGCGAGCTCGGAGTCGAGGCTCACCATTTCCGGTTCGACCCAGAGCCCGAAGGAGAGACCCGCCGCGTGCACCCGCTCGACCAGCGGGTGCAGGCCGCCCGGCCAGGTCACGGGGTCGACGAACCAGTCGCCGAGCGCGCGTTTGTCGTCTGTGCGGCCGGTGAACCAGCCGTCGTCGAGCACGAAGCGCTCGACCCCGACCCGCGCGGCCGCCTCGACAAGCCGGGTGAGCGTCGGCAGGTCGTGGTCGAAGTACACGGCCTCCCAGGTGTTGAGCACGACCGGGCGCGGGTCGTGGATCGTCGCCCACGACCGAATCCACGGATGCAGCCGCGCCGACAGCCCGTCGAGCCCGGCCGCCGAGTACGCGGCCACGGTCCAGGGTGAGGTGTAGACGGCCCCGGCTGGCAGGGCCAGTTCCCCGGGGGCGAGCAGTTCGCCGCTGCCGAGGGTTGCGGCGCCGAGCGCCGAGCGCTCCGCCCAGACCCGCTTGTCGCCGCTCCAGGCGAGGTGCACCGCCCAGACCTCCCCACGGCGGAACCCGAACCCGGGCACCCCGGCGACCGAGAGGAACGGGTCGTCGTGGCCAGGCCGGCCGTGCCTGCTCTCGCGGCTCCAGACGCCGTGCGCGAGCGTCGTGCACTGCGGACGGCGTTCGTGGCTCCACAGCCCGGTGAAATCGAGGAGTTCGCCGGCCCGGTCGGGTACGGGCAGGGTCATGTCGAGCGAGCCGAGTTCGAAGTCGGTGTCGCCCGTGTTGGTCAGGGTGTGCCGCACGCGCAGCACGCCCTCGACCGTGAGTTCAAGGTCGGTCGACACCGCGACGGATGCCGCGGCATCCGCCGTGTCGATCCGGAGCGAGCGCGCACCCCGGCGCTGCACCGCCTCGAGCCGCAGCGCGAGATCCGCCGGCCGACCGGAACCGATCGAACCGGCAGAACCGGCAGAACCGGCGGAACCGGCGACGCCGCGCCGGAAGCCGCTCAGCCCCGGCCGGCCGCTCCACCCTTCGGCGAGCGTCGGCAGCAGCGAGAGCCGCAGGGGTACGTCGATCGAGCTCGGCGGGACCGCGGGAATCGCGGCATCGGCGAGCGCGGCCAGCTCGGGCCCGGAGAGGGCACCGAGGTCGGCGCCCCAGTGCACGATCGCGGGAACGGCCGTGGGGGGGGGGGGGGGCGCCCGGCGGGGGGGGGCGGGCGGGGGGGG
>NZ_JASJVF010000426.1:0-1689 GCF_035019805.1 Cryobacterium sp. 10I1 | reverse complement strand
CGAAAGGGGCGCAGGCACCGCCCGGCAGGCCTAGAGTTCCTGCCGCCGGAAGGCGGCGACCGCGAGCGCGACCAGGGCGGCGGCCAGCAGCAGCGCCGTGCACACCGGCCAGAACGTTTCGACCGACTTGCCGAGCGCGAGCGACGTCGGCACGCCCGTCAGCGCCGCCGGTGAATAGGTGCCGAGGGGCGTCCACAGTGCGGCGATCGACACGAGCGCATACGCGCCCAGCCCGGCACCGGCGGCCCCGGCCGTGGGGCTGATCACCACGGAGAGCAGCGTCATCAGGGCGACGAACAGGATGCCGAACACCAGCCAGGCGAGCGACGCCGACCAGAGCGCCCCGCCGGGCGCCTCCCCGAACACGATCGCCGTCCCGCCCCAGGTGACGAGCGTGCCCGCGACTACGAGCATCGCGAGGAACGCCGAATGCACGGTCGCCTTGGCGAGGATGAACGCGCCGCGCGACACCGGTTTGGTGAGCACGAGCACCGCGGTGCCGCTGCGTCGCTCCGAGGAGACGATGCCGCCGTAGACGATGATCAGCGCGAACAGCACGATCTGGGACAGGTTCTTGATCCAGCCCGTGTAGGCGTCGGCATACGTCGGGTCCGGGAGCGTGAACTGCCCGAGCTGGTCGCCCGCGACCGCTCGCAGGATCTCCGGCGTGAACCGGGCCATCACCGGGCCGGTCAGCGCGAAGAACAGCACGATGCCCGGGAGCACCCAGAGTCGCCAGGTCCGCACGATCTCGAGGACCTCCTTGCGCGCGAACGCTGCGAATCCCCTCATCGGGTCCCCCCTCCGACCAGGCTGACGAAGACGTCCTCGAGGCCGAGCTCACCGGCATCCATGCGGCACAAGCCGACGTGCCGGCCGGCGACGAGCACCGGGATGGCCCGGCGGGCGGCGTCCATGTCGGTGACGGTGATTTCGAGGGCGCCGGTGGGCCCCACGGCAACGGATGTCGCCCACGGCTCGCGGGAGATGTCTTCCGCGAGGCCGCCCGCGGCATCCGTGACCTCGAGGATCACCTTGCGTTCGGCGTACCGGGAGGTGAGCTCCTGGATCGGCCCGTGCGCGACCACGCGACCGTGGTCGAGAATGGCGACGGTGTCGCAGACCCGCTCGACGTCGGCGAGGATATGCGTCGAGAAGAATACGGTGGTCCGCCCGCGCAGCGAGCTGAGCATCTCGAGCACGTCGCGGCGTCCCATCGGGTCGAGGGCGCTCGTCGGCTCGTCGAGGAGGAGCAGCTGGGGCGCGTTGATCAGCGCCTGGGCGACCCCGAGCCGTTGCTTCATGCCGCGGGAGTACCCGCCGATCGCGGTGGTCACGTCGGTCAGTCCGGCGAGTCCGAGAAGCATGCCGACACGTTCATCCAGGGTGCGCCGGTCGATCGCGAAGAGCCGGCCGACGAACCGGAGGAATTCCTCGGCGGTCATCCAGTCGTAGAAGCCGGGCACGTCGGGCAGGAAGCCGATCCGAGCGCGGATCGAGTCGTCGACCGCCGTGACGTCGCGGCCGAGGATCTGCACGCCGCCGCTCGTCGGCCGGGCGAGGCCGGTCAGCATCCGGAGCAGCGTCGTCTTGCCGGCTCCGTTCGGGCCGAGGAACCCGAAGATCGAGCCTTCCTCGACCTCGAGGTCGACGTTGTCGAGCGCGCGGTGCTCGCCGTAGGTCTTGGTC
>NZ_JASJVF010000425.1:0-1703 GCF_035019805.1 Cryobacterium sp. 10I1 | reverse complement strand
CAGTGCGGCATTCGCGACGACGACCGCGGTGAAGGCCTTCGGCAGTTCCCCGTGGGTGATGGCCGCGGCACGCAGTGCGCGAACGGCCGCGGTGACAGCATCCCGGGCGTTTTGATCGGCAGCGGTCTGCACACCGACCGCGGTCTCCGCTGCGGTGGCTTCCGCCTCCGCGATGGCCTGGAGCCGACGCACGACGACGGAGTGAGCTTCGGCGATCGCCCGGGCGTAGCCGCCGTGAGCGGCCAAGCTCAGTCGGTCTCGGGCGACGTTCAGCTGTGCGATCAGGGCCGGGTCGACGACACCGACCAGGCGCCTATCGAAGTCATCCAAGGGGAGAACGAAGAGGGCGACTTCGGTGCGCAGCGCCGCGAGTTCGCTCACGGCTCGTGCGGCTGTCGCCGCGAGGGTCGCACGCTTGGTGTTCTCGGCGACGACCCGATCGTGTTCGGCCGATGTCAGCGGGATGCCGATCCCGGCGGTAAGGAGAGTCGCGAGACCGACAGCGAGTGTCAGGAAGAACCACGTTCGCTGTTTCCGGGACCGCGCGGGGACCCGCACTGTGGACCCGTCGGCAGTGGAGGTCGTGTCGGTTCCTGCGCCGGTGCGCATGCGGTCCTCGCTTCATCGGTGATCGTGGGACATCGGCTGGGCATCCACGGGATTCACCAGCGCACCTCTCGTCAGGCTATCGGTTGGCCGTGCCGCAGCCGGAGCCCCCGTTCGAGGCTCGTCGCACCAGTCTGACGGCCGCGGTCGGTTTGACTGAGGACGCGCCAGCGCCCAGAATGGAACTAAGTTCCATTTTGGGGCCGTGAAGCGCAAGGAGTCTCCGTGCAGATCCGCAATGCCACCAGCCCGACCGAAGTCCGGGGAATGACGACCGCCGAGCTGCGCGAACGCTTCCTCGTCACCGACCTCTTCGTCGACGACGAGCTGCGCGCCGTCTACTCCCACGAAGACCGGGTCATCCTCGTCGGGGTCAGCCCCGTCACGGCCCCGCTCACCCTCGAGAGCTTCCCCGAACTGCGGACCGACCACTTCTTCGAGCGCCGCGAGGCCGGGATCGTCAACGTCGGCGGATCCGGAACCGTTGTCGTCGATGGAGTGCCGTTCGCCCTCGGACACGGATCGTGCCTGTACATCGGCCGCGGGGCATCCGTCGTCGAATTCATCTCGGACAGTGCGAGCGCCGCGCCCGAGACCGAAGACTCCGCCCGGTTCTACATCTTCTCCGCGCCTGCCCACACCGAATACCCGACCACGCTCGTGCCCGCGGGAACCGGTATCGTCCGTGAGCTCGGCGACCAGTCGACCTCGAACCGCCGCACGCTCAACCAGTACATCCACGAGAACGGCGTGCGCAGCTGCCAGGTCGTGATGGGCGTGACGAGCCTGCACGAGGGCAGCATGTGGAACACCATGCCCGCGCACACCCACGACCGCCGCATGGAGGCCTACCTCTACTTCGACCTCCCCGAGGCCGCCCGCGTCGTGCACCTGATGGGCGAGCCGACCGAAACCCGCCACCTGATCGTCGCCAACCGCCAGGCGACCATCGCGCCGAGCTGGTCGATCCACTCGGGCGTCGGCACCTCGAACTACTCCTTCATCTGGGCCATGGCCGGCGAGAACCAGTCCTTCGACGACATGGACGCCGTGGACATCACCGCCGTTTCCTGATGACTGCTGACCTGGCCGGCGAG
>NZ_JASJVF010000424.1:0-1715 GCF_035019805.1 Cryobacterium sp. 10I1 | reverse complement strand
CGACGCCGCGCCACTGTTGGTCGGAAAGGTCGGCGCCGATGCCCCAGGTCGCGAGCTGTTCGTGGTGGTGCTGGGTCGTGCGCGGTGTGGTCTTGCCGCGCAGGATGTCGACGATCTGGCCGGCGCCAAAACGCTGGTTGCGCTCGCGCAGCAGGCGCACGATGGTGGAGAGCAGCTTCTGGGCCGGCACGGTGCCATCCCAGCCGACGGGCGGTTCGAGGCACGTGTCGCAGTTGCCGCACGGCTCGCTCGCCTGGCCGAAGTAGCGCAGCAGGTTGACCCTGCGGCAGTGCACCGTCTCGCAGAGGGCCAGCATGGCGTCGAGGTGCGCGGAGAGCTTGCGGCGGTGGGCGAGGTCGCCGGGCGACTCGTCGATCATGCGGCGCTGCTGCACGACGTCCTGCAGGCCGTAGGCGAGCCAGCCGGTCGAGGGCAGGCCGTCACGTCCGGCCCGGCCCGTCTCCTGGTAGTAGCCCTCGACGGACTTGGGCAGGTCGATGTGGGCGACGAAGCGCACGTCAGGCTTGTCGATGCCCATGCCGAACGCGATGGTCGCGACGATGATCACGCCCTCCTCGCGGAGGAACCGGGACTGGTTGCGGGCGCGCACCGCCTGGTCGAGGCCGGCGTGGTACGGCAGCGCGTTGAGGCCGTTGGCGCGCAGGAATTCGGCGGTCGCCTCGACGCTCTTGCGGCTGAGCGCGTAGACGATGCCGGCGTCGTGCGGGTGCTCCGTCTTGATGAAGGAGAGCAGCTGCTTGCGCGGTTCGGCCTTCGCGACGATCCGGTACTGGATGTTCGGACGGTCGAAGCTCGCGACGAAGTGACGCGCCCCCTCGAGCTGCAGGCGCTGCGTGAGTTCCTGGTGCGTCGCATCCGTCGCCGTGGCCGTGAGCGCGATGCGCGGCACGTCGGGCCAGCGGCCGGCGAGTTCGGACAGGGCGAGATAGTCGGGGCGGAAGTCGTGGCCCCACTGCGAGACACAGTGGGCCTCGTCGATCGCGAAGAGCGCGATGGTGCCGCGCTCGAGGAAGCGCTTGGTGGCCTCGGAGGAGAGCCGCTCGGGGGCGACGTAGAGCAGGTCGAGGTTGCCGGCGAGGTAGTCGCGTTCGACGCGGGAGCGTTCGGCGGAGTCCTGGCTCGAGTTGAGGAACGCGGCGCGGACACCCACCGCGGTGAGGGCGTCGACCTGGTCCTGCATGAGCGCGATCAGCGGGGAGATGACGATGCCGGTGCCCTCGCGCACGAGGGACGGGATCTGGTAGCAGAGGCTCTTGCCGCCGCCGGTGGGCATCAGCACGACGGCGTCGCCGCCCCCGATGACCTGGTCGATGATGGCGGCCTGCTCGCCGCGGAACGAGTCGTAGCCGAACACCGTGCGCAGCGCCTCGGCGGCGGTCGCGAACTTCGCGGTGGCGCGCCGGGGCGGGGCGGATGCCTGCGCGAACGACGTGCGGATGGGTCCGGATCCGCCGGCACCGGCGCCCGGGTCGACTCGGGAGCCGTAGTCGGAGCTGTTTCCCTGGCCGTCGCCCGCTCCGTAGTCCGGGGGCGGCGGAGCGTCGTAGTCCTCCGGCGCATCGCGGTCGTCGGGCACCCACTCGTCCGGTTCACGGGGCAGTTCGGCAGTCCAACTCACCCAGCGAGTCTACCGGCGACCCCGGACACCCTCACCGGCTTTCCCTACCCCGCCCGTCTCGCGAGAGTACGAAATG
>NZ_JASJVF010000423.1:0-1719 GCF_035019805.1 Cryobacterium sp. 10I1 | reverse complement strand
CCCCCCCGGGGGGGGGGGGGGGGGCGCCCACCACGTCTACCGCATGGACTTCAGCCAGATGATCGCGGCCCACATCGCCTCGGGGGCACAGGCGACGGTCGCTGCGATCCGCCAGCCGATCGGCCTCGCCGACCAGTTCGGCGTCATCGAGGTCGACGGGGCCACTCCGGACCACATCCGGGAGTTCCGCGAGAAGCCGAAGGACGCGATCGGCCTCGCCGACGCGCCGCACGAGGTGTTCGCCTCGATGGGCAACTACGTCTTCAACGCCGACGCCCTGATCGAGGCCGTGCTGCGTGACGGAGAACGCACCGACTCGAGCCACGACATGGGCGGGGACATCATTCCCGACTTCGTGTCCCGCGGCGAAGCCGGTGTCTACGACCTCCAGCGCAACGAGGTACCGGGCTCCACCGATCGCGACCGGTACTACTGGCGCGATGTGGGAACCATCGACTCCTTCTTCGAGGCACACCAGGACCTGATCAGCGCGCTCCCGGTCTTCAACCTCTACAACCAGAAGTGGCCGATCTTCAGCCAGCAGCTCAACTCGCCGCCGGCCAAGTTCGTCCGTGACGGGCGTGGTTCGCTCGGCACGATGATCGACTCGATCGTGTCCCTCGGCTGCGTCATCTCCGGCGCCCACATCGAGCGCAGTGTGCTCGGGCCGTGGGTGGCCATCGATTCCGGCGCCCACATCGCGGACTCGATTCTCTTCGACCGGGTGCAGATCCTGCCCGGCGCGACCGTCCGTCGGGCCATCCTCGACAAGAACGTCGTCGTCGCCGCCGGAGCCTCCGTCGGTGTCGACAGGGACCGTGACCTCGCGCGCGGCTTCAGCGTCACCGAGTCCGGCATCACCGTCGTCGGCAAGGGCGTGCACGTACACCCGTGACCCGTCCCACTCGTTTCCTTGTCGTCCTCGATTCCGATTCCACCCTGATTGAAAACGAAGTGATCGAGCTCCTGGCGGATGCTGCGGGCTCGCTCGAACTCGTCGCTGCGGTGACCGAGCAGGCCATGCGCGGTGAGATCGACTTCGCCGAGAGCCTCCGTGCCCGGGTGAAGACCCTCGCCGGGCTGCCGGAGAGCGTCTTCACCGACGTCGGGCTCCTGGTGCGCCCGAGTCCGGGCGTGCACGAGCTCATCGCCGGACTGCATGCCCACGGCAGCAGAATCGGGGTCGTCTCCGGCGGTTTCCACGAAGTGCTCGATCCGCTCGCGGAGAGCCTCGGCATCGACCACTGGCGAGCCAACCGGCTCGAAGTCGTCGGCGGCCACCTCACCGGCAACCTCGTCGGGCCGATCATCGACGCAACCGCGAAGGCGGATACCCTCCAGGAGTGGGCGGCGGAACTCGGCGTCGCGCTCCCCCAGACCGTCGCCGTCGGCGACGGAGCGAACGACCTGAAGATGATGCACGTCGCGGGTCTCGGCATCGCGTTCAACGCGAAGCCTCTCGTGCGGGCACAGGCGGATGTCGCGATCGACATCTGCGACCTCAGCCAGGTCCTGCCCATCCTCGGCCTCCGCGGCTAGCACTTCCACTACAGGCGCCGCCGTGTCCGGTGGACTCTAGTCGCGTCTGGGTGGTCCGGTGAGGACCTGGTGGGCGCGGTGCCTGTTCGGTGGCCGCCAGAGTCGTTGCGGATCGATCAACCCAGGGGCCCGCACTTGCGGTGAGCCCTTCACCATGCGGATCTCCCACCCGGAGGTGTC
>NZ_JASJVF010000422.1:0-1721 GCF_035019805.1 Cryobacterium sp. 10I1 | reverse complement strand
CGGGGGACGACTCGGTCCGCGACAACCAGCCGGGCCGGAGTGAGGGGTCTTGGCGCCGTGCGCTTTGGTGACGATCCCAGGCCTCTTCAACGTCCAGTCGACGGTCGGAGCGGACAACGCGCGGTAGGTGACGCAGTTCCGTCAGTACCCCTTGAGTGAGCGGCATCCAGCCCGGTTCGCAGGGCGTGAGGACCATGTCTGGTGCGATCCGGAAGAGATTTAGTCGGTGAGCGGCCAGACGCGCCTGGGCGGTGAACGTCGGGTCCGTCATCGTGCCGAGAGGAAGGTCAGGCCCGGGATCAGACCGGGAACCGGCTGCGACCTGGTTCGCGTTCAGTGGCAGCAGGATGAGTGATCCGAATGAGTGCATCCCTGTCCTCTGCTTCCTCAAGTCTTGGTCTCGACTTAGGTCCTCGCCCTTGGCGTTCTGGTCTTTCCGGGTCCGATGAAGGGTTGGACCGGGGGATCTAGTCGAGTTGAGCACTTTAGAACGCGGCGCGCTAGCAAGGTAAAGCTATCCATGTTGCCGCGCCGCCCAGACGGCGGCCGTTTAACGTCGCGGCAAGGTGAACGCTTGTGGAACATTGACAGCCGCGATTGCTTCTGTTGGGGTCTCCGCGTACAGTCATCTTTGCAGGGCGCCGTTCGTTAGCTGAGGCTCCTTTGTGGATATAAGCCAGCGACCCCCAACGTCCAGAGACGCCCCGGGTCAGGACAGGTTTTCCCGGAACAAGGGATTGCCCCGATTGGCTCCCGGTTTCCGGGTTAACGCCGCAAAGTGCCAAAGGTCTTACGAGGAGAGGTTACCTCGGCCGGTCTGGTCGGACTCTTCGTGTGCGCTGAGCAAAGCGGAGGGAGCACGTCAATGAGCGAGAGCCATAGACCCTACCTCCTGCCGACCACGCGCACCAGGTAGCAGTCTGCCTGCACACGCCTTTCTGGTGGCGTGCCCCGCGGTGATCGCAGCCCGGCCAGGTCATATTTTCTCGCCCGGCCCTGTGGTTTCCGCGGTGTTCCCGACATCGCCGGCCCTCGTGGGGCCGCGTTTGATCGGCTCCCGGATCCTGTCTTTTCATTTCCTGCAGAAAGTTCACCATGGATACAACGTCAAACCTCGTTCCTCCGACCGGGCCCGTGTCAGCGGTCCTGGATTCCGCGCACGTGGGCGATATTGAAGGGGCCATGGGCACGATTCGACTCGGCGATGATGCGCCGCGGCGGGGCGTGCGGGCAAAACTGCGTACCCTTTTGGCCATTCTGGGTCCTGGACTGATTGTGATGGTCGGCGACAACGACGCTGGCGCGTTTGGGACCTACACGCAAGCTGGCCAAAATTATGGGACCACATTGCTGTGGACGTTGCTGCTGCTGGTACCTGTCCTCTACGTGAACCAGGAAATGGTGTTGCGGTTGGGGGTGGTCACGGGGGTGGGCCATGCCCGGCTCATCTTGGAACGTTTTGGAAAGTTCTGGGGAGCCTTCAGCGTCATTGACCTGTTCATCCTGAACGCGCTCACCATCGTGACCGAATTCATCGGTATCAGTTTGGGCTTGCAGTATCTGGGCATCCCCCAAATTCCCGGCGTAATTGTTGCAGCCGTGCTCGTGCTCGGCGCCGTCAGCACCGGGTCTTTTAAACGGTTCGAACGCGTCAGCATGGTTCTTGTTGCCGGGTCCCTCTTGTTGGTCCCCATTTTCTTTCTGTCGGGTCCGAATCTGGG
>NZ_JASJVF010000421.1:0-1722 GCF_035019805.1 Cryobacterium sp. 10I1 | reverse complement strand
CGCTCCGCGGATGCGGGCGCTGGCTGTGGCGGGGATCAATCGGTTAGACGAGCACCTTGAGCGAGGTGTTCCAGTTGAAGTCCTCGAAGGCCGGGTTGGCCTGCAGGGTCATCACGAGGAACTGGAAGCCCTCGAGCTCGCGGGCACGACGCAGCGGGCCGACGACGATCGGACGCTGGCCGGCGGCGGTGACGAAGGCGGAGACGGTCGCGTTCGCCTCGTCGGAGTCGGAGGCGATGAACACGTCGAGCGGGAGGCCCGCGGCGGTGCCCGCGACGAGGGCACCGGCGAAGGTCGTGTTGAATGCCTTGACGATGGTCACTCCGGGCGCGGCGAGCGCTGCGAGTTCTTCGGCGGCGGAGGTGCCGGGGGCGACGACGAGGGAGTCGAAGGTGCTGAAGTCGACGGGGTTGGTGATGTCGATCACGGTCTTGCCGGACAGGGCGGCACCGAGGGTGGTGACGATTTCCTTGGCTGCGTCGAACGGGAGCGCGAGCACCACGATGTCACCGGTGAGCGGGCTGGTGAGAGTGCCCGAAGTGACCTGGGCGCCGAGCTCGGCGGCGAGGGACGCAGCCTTGGCCGGGTCGCGATCAAGGATCTGGAGGCCGCTTCCGGCGACGACGGCACGGGTGCCGATGCCGCGAGCCATGTTGCCGCTGCCGATGATCGTGATGTTCGTCATAGTTGTTTTTCCTCCGGAAGAGTGTCAGATGGATGCTGCCTCCGGCGGGATTCCCGTCACAATTACTTGAAGCAACAACTAAAGACTACGACTTTTTAGTTGAACCGTCAAGTTAACCGGTAGAATTCTCGGCATGACCGAACCGCGCTGGCTGACAGATGACGAACGCGAGGCCTGGCTGCGCCTGATGGCCGTGACCATGCTCCTGCCGGGGCGACTCGAGACGCAGCTGAAACGGGATGCCGGGCTGAGCCACTTCGAGTACTACGTGCTCGCGATGATCTCGGAGAGCTTTGAGCGCTCCCTCGCCCTGAGCGAGCTCGCCGCACGCACGAACTCGTCGCTGTCCCGCCTGTCGCACGTGATCGCCCGGCTCGAAGTCCAGGGCCTGCTCACCCGGTGCGCCTCGCCGAGCGACGGCCGCACCTCGATCGCCCAGCTGACCGAGGCCGGCTGGGCCAAGGTCGTCGCGAGCGCGCCCGGCCACGTCGAGGAGGTGCGCTCGGTCGTCTTCGATTCCCTGACGCCCGGTCAGGTCAGCCAACTCTCCGAGATCTGCGGCAGCCTGCTCGGCACCCTCGACCCGGACCACCGCCTGCTCCGCCCGAGCTGAGCCGGCACGCGCCGAGCCCGCCGCCGTCCAGCCATGCCCGAGCCGGGCACGGCCTGGACGGCGGGTTCAGGCTCTGCGGTCCCCGGTGCGTCCCGGTCTACCGTTCGTAGTCGTCGACGTCGTCGAACTCCTCGGCATCATCGATGTCGATGATGCTGTGCTCGTCGACACCGCGGTCGTCCTCGTCCTCGTCGTCCTGGTCGACGACGCGGTCGTCAGCGTCGATCGACCAGTCGAGATCATCGTCCGGGTCGTCTTCCGGGACCAGGTCCTCCTCGAGGGTGAGCTCGACGTCGTCGATGTCGCGGTCTTCGTCGAGACCGTCGCTGCCGGAGTCCGTTCGCCGTGGCCAGAGCCCGTCCGGGTCAATTCTCATTGTGGCTGCCTCCTCGTCGGAAGAGGGACGTCCCCCGCTGGGTGCCCC
>NZ_JASJVF010000420.1:0-1747 GCF_035019805.1 Cryobacterium sp. 10I1 | reverse complement strand
GACCTCACCCTCCAGAAGGAGAAACCCCATGAATTCCCCCCTGGCGACGACCGACACGGTCGCCCCGACCACGAACACCGGCAGCTTCGCCATGATCCAGCCGCACCTCGAGGTCACCGGAGACCTCGGTGCCCGCTACGACGAGATCCTCACGCCCGCTGCGCTCGACTTCGTCTCGGAGCTGCACGACCGCTTCGCGGGCACCCGCCACGACCTGCTCGCGACCAGGCTGCGGAAGCGCGTTGACGCCGCCAACGGGCGCGACCCAGGCTTCCTCACCGAAACGGCGCACATCCGTCGCGACCCGAGCTGGCGCGTCGCCGGCGCGGGCCCCGGCCTCGAAGACCGCCGCGTCGAGATCACCGGCCCGACAGACCGGAAGATGGCCATCAACGCGCTCAACTCCGGTGCCAAGGTCTGGCTCGCCGACCAGGAGGACGCAACGAGTCCCACCTGGGCCAACGTCATCGAGGGCCAGATCACCCTGTTCGACACCGTCCGCGGGCAGCTCGACTTCACGAGCGCAGAGGGCAAGGAGTACACCGTCACGGGAGACGCGACCGGCGCGACCCCGACGATCGTGATGCGCCCGCGCGGCTGGCACCTCGTCGAGAAGAACATCAGCTTCGTCGACCGGGCGAACCGCACGATGAGCGCCTCCGGCAGCCTCGTCGACTTCGGCCTGTACTTCTTCCACAACGCCCAGCGCCTGATCGAGGGCGGCAGCGGACCGTACTTCTACCTGCCGAAGCTGGAGAGCCACCTCGAGGCCCGGCTCTGGGACGACATCTTCAGCCACTCCGAGGACGCGCTCGGCCTGCCGTACGGCACGATCCGCGCGACCGTGCTGATCGAGACGATCCAGGCCGCCTTCGAGATGGAGGAGATCCTCTACGAACTCCGCGACCACTGCGCGGGCCTCAACGCCGGCCGCTGGGACTACATCTTCAGCATCATCAAGACCTTCCGCGCCCGCGGGCGCCGGTTCGTCTTCCCCGACCGCAAGCAGATCACGATGACCGTGCCGTTCATGCGCGCGTACACCGAGCTGCTCGTCTCGACCTGCCACGACCGCGGCGCGTATGCCATCGGCGGCATGAGCGCCTTCATCCCGAACCGGCGCGATCCGCTTGTCACGGAACGGGCGCTCGAGCAGGTCGCTGCGGACAAGAAGCGCGAAGCCGGCGACGGTTTCGACGGCACCTGGGTCGCCCACCCCGACCTGATCCCGACCGCACAGGCCGAGTTCGATGCGGTGCTCGGCGACCGGCCGAACCAGCTCGACCGTACCCGCGACGACGTCAGCGTGACCGCCGCGGAACTGCTCGACGTCGCATCCGTCGGCGGGCAGATCACCACCGCCGGCGTGCGCGACAACATCACGATCGGGCTGCGTTACATCGAGTCCTGGCTGCGCGGTGTGGGGGCCGCGGCGATCGACAACCTGATGGAGGACGCCGCGACCGCGGAGATCTCCCGCTCGCAGGTGTGGCAGTGGATCCACGACAACTCGGTCACCGCCGAGGGCGTGCGCATCGACGGACCGTGGGTGGACGGCCTCGTCGCCGAGGTGTTCGCCGGCCTGCCCCGCACTCCCGGTGACCGCTTCGACGACGCGTTGTCGGTCTTCCGCACCTCGGCGCTCGAGCCCGAGTTCCCGACCTTCCTCACCGTCGGCGCGCACGCGCTGCAGCACCTGGAGGCCGTCGATGTCGGGAAGCATGATGTCGAGCACGATCGCATCCGG
>NZ_JASJVF010000419.1:0-1758 GCF_035019805.1 Cryobacterium sp. 10I1 | reverse complement strand
GCTCGTACACGGCGGAGCGAGCGGAATCGGCACGACCGCGATCCAGCTGGCCCGGCTGGCCGGCGCGCGCGTCGCGGTCACGGCAGGCTCCCCCGAGAAGCTCGCGGTCTGCCGCGACCTCGGCGCAGACATCCTGATCGACTACCGCAGCCAGGACTTCCCCGCCGAGATCGACCGTGCCACCGAGGGGCACGGCGCCGACGTGATCCTCGACATCATGGGCGGCTCGTACGCGGCGCGCAACATCGCCGCGCTCGCGCTCGACGGGCGCATCATGGTGATCGCCAACCAGAGCGGCCAGGACGCCGTCTTCAACCCGATGTACCTCATGCAGAAGCGCGGCCGCTACTGGGGCACGACCCTGCGCGCCCGTCCGTTCGCCGAGAAGGCCGCGATCATCGCAGCCCTCCGCACGGATGCCTGGCCCTGGCTCGAATCCGGGGCCTTCCGTCCCGTGATCGACAGCCGGTACCCGTTCAGCGAGGCGGCGTCCGCGCACTGCCGGATGGAGGCATCCGCCCACGTGGGCAAGATCGTGCTCGTGCCCTGACTCAGGCGAGGAAACCCAGAATCGCGACGGCGGCGGCGAGCACGAGCAGGACGACGTTGACGCCGAGCGAGGAGAGCTCGCCGCGACGCACGTGAACCGTGATGGCGCCGATCTGCAGGAGCACGAGCCCGATCGCGGCGATCGGAGTGAAGACGGGCGCGATTCCGGTGGCGAGCGGCAGAATCACGCCGAGGGCGCCGAGCAGGCCGAGCGCCCCGATCACGGTGACCTGGGGCTCGGTGAAGTCCTCGACCCACGGCATCATCGGCTGCAGTTGGGCCTTGCTGCGGACGACCTTGATACCCCCGGCCATGAGGTAGACGACGGTGAGGAGGACCGCTGTGATCCAGAGGGCGAGAGTCATGGCATCCGTTTCGTTGAGTTTCCGGTGTTTGTCTGGGAGTCTGGCAGGTGTGACTTGCCCGTGATTGTTACGATTGGTGCCTAACATCACGAGTGGTTACTTTTATACCGCACGGGCCCCACGCACTGCTCTGTGCCTTGGGCACACGGAGGTAAGAAATGGAGTTCCGTATGACGACAACGGACGTACACGCCGCCCGGATGGACGACATCTGTTCCGGCGAGGGCGACGACGGACGGGTCGTGCGCGACTTGCTCGAACACCTCGGCGACAAGTGGACCCTCCTCGTCGTGGGGATGCTCGAAGGCGGGGCAATCCGGTACTCCGAACTCAAGAACCGGGTGCCCGGCATCTCCCAGCGGATGCTGACGCTCACCCTCAAGAAGCTCGAGCGCGACGGACTCGTGAGCCGGGAGAGCTTCCCGGAGATCCCGCCGCGGGTCGAATACGAACTCACGCCGCTCGGACACACGCTGCTCCCGCCGGCGATCGCGTTCGCGGCGTGGGCGCACGACAGTTCCGCCGAGATCCTCGCCCGGCGGGCCGAGTTCGACGCGCGGGTGACCCGGTGATCGGGACGGGAGCGGGCGCGGGCGCGGGCGCGCCGACCGTGATCGAGACCACGGTCGATGAACTCGCGGCGCGCGTGCGCCGGGTGCTCGCCGGGTCGGCCGACGCTGTGCCGCGCATCCTGCTGGGGCTCTGCGGCGCGCCGGGCTCGGGCAAGTCAACGCTCGCGGCGGCGCTCGTCGAGCGGCTCGGAGCCGGGACCGCCGTGATCGTGCCGATGGACGGTTTCCACCTCGCGACCGACCTGATTCGCGGCACGCCGCTCGCCGAGCGC
>NZ_JASJVF010000418.1:0-1742 GCF_035019805.1 Cryobacterium sp. 10I1 | reverse complement strand
AGATGTGTATAAGAGACAGGGTGGTGGTGATGTGTCCCGGTTAGGACACCGGGGTGAAGTTCCAGAGGTACGGGTAGGTGTTGCCGACCTGGGTGACCACCTTCGTTTTCGCATCCGTCGCGAAGTTGGACTGCACGCGGTACCACGGCGCGAACCAGGCCTGCTCGACGATGTAGGCGTTGAGCTTCTTCGCGGCGGCATCGGCGTCGGCCTTCGAACCCGTGTGCACGGTGGCGATGAGCGCGTCGGCCGTGGGGTCGTCGTACTTCGTCGGGTTGAAGGTCGAGTTCGGGGTGAGCTCGAAGTTGATCAGCGCCCAGTCGGTGTCTTCCTGCAGCTGCATCCAGGTCGCGGCGTACTTCGGGGCCAGGATGTCGGCGATGAAGTTGTTGCCGGCATCCGTGTAGTTCACGGTGATGCCGACGTCCTTGAGCTGCTGCTGGATGAGGGTGAAGGTGGCCGCAGGCACGAAGCTCGTGGTCGGCATGTCGATCGTGAGCCCGCCGGAGTAGCCGGCTTCGGCGAGGAGCGCCTTGGCCTTGGCCGGGTCGTAGGAGTAGCGGGAGTCGAGGCTCTCGTCGTAGGCGACCGAGCTGGTCGGAAAGATCTGGCTCGTCGGGGTGCCGAGGCCCTCGCCGACCGCGGTCAGCAGGGACTTGCTGTCGAATGCGTAGTTGATGGCCTGGCGCACCCGCACGTCCTTGAACGCCGGGTTCAGCGTGCCGTCACGGTCGAAGAGGATGAGGCCGGTCCAGTCCAGCTCGAACGGGTTCATCGTGTAGCCGGCCGCTTCGAACTCAGGGATCGTGCTGCTGTCCGCGACCGCGGCACCGTTGATCTGGCCGCCCTTGACGGCGTTGAGGAGTGCCGTGCCGTCCGCGTAGACCTTGAGGGACAGGTTGTCGTAGTGCACGCTCGTCGGGTCCCAGTAGGTCGGGTTCTTGGTGAACTCGTAGCTCGTGCCGACGACGGTCTTGGCCGTGTCGAGGATGTAGGGACCGCTGCCGATCGGGTTGGTCTGCAGGTCGGCGCTGGTGAAGGCCTTGGGGCTCTCGACCATGCCGGCGTTCTGGGTCAGGTAGTGCAGCAGCGCCGGGTCGGCCTCGGTGAGGGTGATCGTCAGCGTGGTGGGGTCCGTCGCGGTCGCGGCGGATACCGACTTCAGGAACGACGCGTTGGCCGAGGCGCCGTCACGGAACCGGATAATGTTCTGGGCTGCGGCATCGGCGTCGAACTTGGTGCCGTCCGTGAAGGTGACGTCGTCACGCAAGGTGAGGGTCAGCACCGTGTTGTCGGCGTTGTACGCCCATTTTGTTGCCAGGTCCGGGCCGACCTCACCGCTCGGATCCGCTTTGAGCAGGGTGTCGTAGACGGCCTGACCGTATGCGGTCTGCGTCGCGAAGTTCATGTCCGCTGCGGCGAAGGTCGAGGCCGGGACGACGACGCCCAGGGTGAGAGTCGTCGCAGCGGAGCTGGACGAGGTCGACCCTGCGGCACAGCCGGTCAGGCTCAGGGCCACGACGGCGGCTACCGCGGTCATGCTTTTCCATCGGAACATCTTCGGTCCCTTTCACGTACAAGTGCAGCCCCACTGTGGGCTCCGTGCAGCAAAGCTAACATCAAAAACGAACGAGCACTAGGTTTTCAACCATGAATTACGAATAGTTATTAGCTTTTTATTTTTCCGGGCTGAAACCCGGTCGTGGGGGGGGGGGGGGGGGGGGGGGGCCGGCCCCCCCCCC
>NZ_JASJVF010000417.1:0-1776 GCF_035019805.1 Cryobacterium sp. 10I1 | reverse complement strand
GCCCGGCTGCGAGGCAACCGGGCGGTCCTGGAGGTCGCGGGTGACCGCGGTGAGAGAGCGACGAACTAGAAGAGCTTCGCCTGCGCGAGCCACGCGGAGGCGATCTTGTCCGCCGACTCCTTGTCGTTGACGCTCTGGGCGTTGAGGCTCACGAGGTCCGCAGCGGTCATCGCCGCGCTGATCTTGTTGAGGACGCTGGCAGCCTTCTCGTCGACCTTGCTGGAGACGATGGGCACGACGTTGTCCGGGAAGAACAGGCCGTCGGGGTCGGAGAGGGCGACGAGGTTGTTCGACTTGATGTTCGGGTCTGCCGTGTAGATGTTGGCGAGCTGGATCTTGTTGTCGACCAGCGCCTTGACGGTGAGCGGTCCGCCGTTGTCCTCAACGGGCACGAATCCGGCGATCGTGATGCCGTACTTGTCCTTGAGCGCCGTCGGCCCGTATGGCCGCGTCTCCAGTTCGGAGTTGCCGCCGACCGTGATGGGCTCGGTGACGTTCTTCAGGGAGGCGAGATCGGTGAGCTTGTAGGTGTCGACGAAGGCCTGGGTCGCTGTCCACGAGTTCTGGTCGCTCGCGTCGGACTTGTCGAGGGCGGTCAGGCCGCTCGGGAGGGCCTTGACGAGCTGGTCGTGAACGGCATCGCTCGTTCCGCCGGCCGCGGCCTTGTCGAGCGCCTGCAGCAGGCTTCCGGTGTACTCGGGGAAGACGTCGATCGACCCGGACTTCAGCTCGGGCAGGTAGACCTCGCGCTGTCCGATCCGGAACTGGCGGTCGACGGTGAATCCGTTCGACTCGAGCGCCTGGGCGTAGATCTCGGCGATGATCTCGTTCGAGTAGTAGTCCTGGGATCCGACGACGAGTGTCGTCGGTGCGCTCGACGCGTTACTTCCGGTGCCCAGTGGATTACTGGACGCACACCCTGCAAGGGCTACGACGGCCCCAACCGCGACCGCGGCGACTGCCGCGAGCCGGCCTTTTTTCGCTGTGAACATTGTCAGATTCCTTTCGTGATGGCGGGTTCCATCCCCGGGCGACGTCGGGTCGACGCCTTCCGGTCGACTGGGGGGCGTCCGACTGCGACGCCGCGGGGTACGACGAGTTTCTGGAGACCGGCGAACAGGCCCTCGAGAACGAGGGCGAGCAGGATCACCAGGATCGACCCGCCGAGCATCTGGGCGTAATCGTTGGTTTTGAGCCCCGCGAAGAGGAACCGGCCGAGCCCGAAGTCGGCGACGTATGCGGCAAGGGTGGCCGTTGCGACGACCTGCAGGGTCGCCGACCGCAGCCCGCCGATGAGCAAGGGCAGTCCGAGGGGTATCTCAACGTGGCGCACGATCTGAAGCTCCGTCATGCCGACGGCCCTCGCCGCGTCGATCGTCGCGCGGTTGACCGCCTCGAACCCGGTGTATGCGCCGGCGAGAATGGGCGGGATCGCGAGCACGGTCAGGGCAACGTATGGGGCGCCGAGCCCGATGCCGATCCAGAGGGCGACGAGGGTGAGCAGGCCGAGGGTGGGGATGGCGCGCAACCCGCCGGAGGTCGCGACGGCGATCCCCCGTCCGCGCCCGGTGTGCCCGATCAGGAATCCGACCGGGATGGCGATGACAGAGGCGAGCACGAGGGTCACCACCGTGAAGAGGAGCTGCTCGCCGAGCCGGGCCGGGATCCCGGTCGGCCCGGGATAGTGCGCCGGGTCGAGGAGCCAGGCGACCGCATCCGTGAAGTAATTCATGCGACACTCCGAACGACGGGCATGGGTCCGAGCACCGCAGCGGG
>NZ_JASJVF010000416.1:0-1789 GCF_035019805.1 Cryobacterium sp. 10I1 | reverse complement strand
TCCTTGAGCCGGGTGATGCGCGAGGGCAGGTGCTTCCGGGCGTTGAAGGGCGGCAGGACACGGATGCGCCCGGGCGCCTCGAGCGTGGCCTGGCGCGCCCACAGGCCGAGCGGCCCGTACGAGCGGATCGTGACCCGGTCCACCCGTCGTTCTCCCCTCCGGAACGGAGTCAGCGGGAGGGACACGAGCCGGCGTTCCCCTGTCGGGACGGACAGAGGGGTGCGGTTGTTGCCTGCGCCGGCCGACGGTTGCCAGGCATCCCGCACGAGGGCGCGGAGGCGACGGGAGCCGGAATTGGTGACGTACAGCAGGCTCGTCACGGTTTCGCCGAGGCGCACCCTTGCCGGCAGCCTGCGTTCGAGGCGCACGGCCCTGGGCGAGCCGGCCAGCGCGAGGTCGAGCAGGCCGAGCCCGACCGAAAGCAGCAGCCACAGGGCGAGGATGCCGCCCGCGGCCGCCTGGCTGCGTCCGAGCAGCACAATTGGCACGACGCCGAGGGCGACGAGCAGTGTGAACCGACCGGAGACCGTCACCTTAGATCGGAACCTGGACCTGCTGGAGCACGCTGCGCAGGATGGCGTCCACGAACACGCCCTCGAGCTCGGCTTCCGGCTGGAGCTGGATCCGGTGCCGCCAGACCGGGAGGACCATCGCCTGGACGTGGTCGGGAGTGATCGAGTCGTAGCCGCTGAGCCACGCCCAGGCTTTCGTCGCCGCGAGAAGCGCCGTCGTCCCGCGGGGGCTCACGCCGAGCTTGACCGAGGGGCTGCGCCGGGTCGCGCGCGCGAGATCCACGATGTATGCGAGCACGTCCGCGCTCGAGCCGACCTCCATGACGGCGGCCTGCGCGGCGGTGAGCTGCTCGGCGCCGAGCACGGGAGTGACCCCGGCCGCGGTGAGGTCGCGGGGGTTGAAACCGGCGGCGTGGCGGCGGAGCACCTCGAACTCCGCGTCGCGTTCCGGCACGTCGAGCACGAGCTTGAGCAGGAACCGGTCGAGCTGCGCCTCGGGCAGCGAGTACGTGCCCTCGTATTCGATCGGATTCATGGTCGCGGCGACGATGAACGGGTCCGGCAACGGAATCGTCCGGCCGTCGACGCTGACCTGGCGTTCCTCCATCGCCTCGAGCAGTGCGGACTGGGTCTTCGGCGGTGTCCGGTTGATCTCGTCCGCGAGCAGGATGTTCGTGAACACCGGGCCCTTCCGGAACTCGAACTCGCCGGCCCGCGCGTCGTAGATGAGCGACCCTGTGACGTCGCCCGGCATCAGGTCGGGCGTGAACTGAACCCGTTTCGTCTCGAGGCTGAGCGCGTGGCTGAGCGAGCGCACTAGGAGGGTCTTGGCGACACCGGGCACGCCCTCGAGCAGCACGTGGCCGCGCGCGAGCAGGGCGATGATGAGTCCCGTCACTGCGCCGTCCTGGCCGACGACGGCCTTGCCGACCTCGGTGCGAACCTGCGCGAGCGATTCCCGAAGGGAAACGATGGTATCGGTCGGTGTGCTCATGGGTCCATTCTTCCGGGGGTGGTTGCGGTGGGTGGGGCGGATGCCGGCGGATCAGCGGGCAGGCCGCTCGCGGCGATCACGGCTCGCTCCAGGTCCTGGAGGAGGTCGGACTGGGCAATGAGGTCGCGGTCCGTCGCCGGGACTCCGTCGACGAGGACGAAGCGCACCTCGGCCGGTGCCCGACCGGTCAGTGCGGACACCGCGAGCACGACGTCGTCGAGGCTCGCGAGCCTGGACAGCCCGACCCGGGTCGCGAGGCGCTGCACGGTGGCGACCCGCAGGG
>NZ_JASJVF010000415.1:0-1809 GCF_035019805.1 Cryobacterium sp. 10I1 | reverse complement strand
GCCCTGCTGCTCAGCCGCTTCGACGTCGTGCTGCTCGACGAGCCCACGAACGACCTCGACCTCGACGGACTCGAACGGCTCGAGGCCTTCGTGCACGGACTCAGGGGCGGGGTCGTGCTCGTCAGCCACGACCGGGAATTCCTGGCCCGCTGCGTCACCCGGGTGCTCGAACTCGATCTCGCCCAGGGCGCCAACCGGGTCTTCGGCGGCGGCTACGACTCCTACCTCGAGGAGCGCGAAACCGACAGGAGGCACAAGCGCGAACACTATGAGGAGTTCGCCGAGAAGAAGGCCGACCTCGTCGGCCGGGCCCGCGTCCAGCGGGAGTGGTCGAGCCAGGGCGTGCGCAACGCGATGAAGAAGTCGCCGGACAACGATAAGATCCGGCGGAAGGCATCCGCTGAATCGAGCGAGAAGCAGGCGCAGAAGGTGCGGCAGATGGAGAGCCGGATCAAACGCCTCGACGAGGTCGAGGTGGTTCGTCGGTTCGTCGAGCACGAGCAGGTTGACGCCGCGGGCCTGGAGCAGGGCGAGGGCCGCGCGGGTGAGGGTGGATGTCGTGATGCTCATGAGAGGCTCCGATGTTCTGCGTGACCCAGGCGGTTGCCTGAAGACACCCTGAATCTAGGGAGACATGTGATGACGGGGCATCACTCCACGTGGTGATCCCTGTGGTGATTGTCAGACGAGGCCGAGCTTTTCAGCGCGACGGATCGCATCCGCCCGGTTGGTGACCTCGAGTTTGCCGAAGATATGCCGGGTGTGGGTGCGCAGGGTGTTCACGGAGACGTACAGTTCGCGGGCGATCTCGGGCCCGCTCAACTCGGTCGCCAGAAGCCTGAGCACGTGCAGTTCGCGTTCGCTCAGCGTTTCGGCGAGCGGCCGGGCGGATGCCCCCGGATCGTCCTCGCGCACGAACGCCGCGCTGAGGCCGCGAGCATAGTCGGGGGCGATTCCCTCGTCGGCTGCCGTTCGGAGAAGCGCGGCCATCGGCTCGCCCTCGTCCAGGAAGAGCCGTACGTACCCCTCTGGTTCCGCCTGGGCGAGGGCGCGCGCGAGCGGGCGGAGCGCCAGGTCCGTGTTGCCGGCTGCCGCGTGCGCCAACGTCTGCAGGACCAGGATCTCGTTCACCCGGCCGGCGCGGCCACCGGCATCCGCCGCTTCGAGCAAGCGGTCGAGCAGGGCCGCTGTCGCGTCGAGGGAGCCGGCCTGTGGATCGGACGTGTGCCGTGCGATCGAGAGCCTCGCCAGCGTGAGGTGGTCGAACTCGCGCAGGTAACCCGGCGCATCCGTTGTCGCGAGCCCCTGGCTGTCTGCCCAGCCCTGGGCATCACCGAGCCGTCCCTGCTTGATCCAGAGCCTGGCCTTCATCGCGGCAAGAGGCCGCACCTCCGGGAAGAACCCGGGCCGGTACAGGCGCTCCGCGGCGCCGAGCGCGTCAAGGGCGTCGTCGAGTCGTCCCTCCGCCTCGTCGATCCGGGACATCGCGGCGAACCAGCGATACCGGTTTTCGGGCAGGGACGCCCGCTCGCCGAGTGCCTGGCCGATCAGTAATTGCTCCCGGGCGGCGGGCAGGTCGGAGCGTTCACGAAGGAGCTCACTGACGGCGACGTGGAGGTCTGCCGTCGACTGGGGAACCGGCTCTCCCTGTTCCGCCGCGAGGCGCAGGGCATCCTCGCAGGCGCGCTGGGCGTCTCGCAGCCGCCCCTGTTGGATGAGGAGGTCGGCCATGACGATCGTGGTGCCGAGCATGTCGGCCAGGTTGCCGGATCGCCGGAGGCTCGTCGCGACCTCGCCGAACGCGTCGAC
>NZ_JASJVF010000414.1:0-1815 GCF_035019805.1 Cryobacterium sp. 10I1 | reverse complement strand
CCTTGTTGAGTGCATCGGCCACTTCCTGCGCAGTACCACCGCCGGTCGACAGCGCCGCCGAGATGGTGCAGCTGCGCCGGGTCGACACCGAGGTCGCCGAGACCACGGTCCTCGAATTCCACGACCTCACCATGCGCGGCACACGCTCCCCTCGCGGAGGCCACGCCTACGCGGTCGGCCTGCTCGAGGCATCCTTCGGCGCAGAACGCGCCGCCGGCGTTATGAGCCGGGTGGCCTCCTCGATGGCCGGCAAAGCCTTCGAATTCCTCGACACCGCTGAACCGCTCCAGATCCTCACGCTCCTCGACGGTGAACTGCCGCAGACCATCGCCCTCGTCCTCGCCCACCTCCGTCCCGAACACGCCTCCGCCGTGATCGCCGGCCTCGAGGGCACCCTGCCCGCCGAGGTCGCCCAGTGCATCGCCGGAATGGGAACGGCGACCCCCGAAGCCATCCGCGTCGTGACCGACTCGCTCAAGGCCCGCGTCGGCGCCGTCACCGCCACCCGGGACTCCGTCGAGGTCGTCGGCGGCATCCAGCCGCTCGTCGAGATCATCAACCGGGCGGATGTCGCGACCGAGCGCTCCCTCCTCGAAGCCCTCGACGCCCGCGACCCGGTCCTGGCCGAACAGGTGCGCGCCCGGATGCTCACCTTCGCCGACATCGTCCGCCTCGAGGACCGCGACGTGCAGCAGGTTCTACGTGGCATCGACGCCGGTATCCTCGCGATCGCGATGAAGGGCTCCACCGACGGCGTCATTGAGATCATCCGCAAGAACCTCTCCGAACGCAACCGGGAGATCCTCGACGACGAGATCCGCGCGCTCGGGCCCGTCCGCGTCTCCCAGGTCGAGGAGGGACGTGCGACGATCGTGCGCGCCATCCGCGACCTCGAGGCCCAGGGCAGCATCACCGTGACCCGTGCGGACGAGGACGCTTATGTTGTCTAGCCCCGCCATCCCGTTCCGTCACGCAGAGCCCGTGCTCGTGGATGCGTCCGTAGCCACCGCAGGAACCGCGCCCGCAGCCGGAAAGGCGGCCACTCCGGTCGCCCGTGCGACCGCCGAGACCGCCGGCGACCCGCCGTTCTCCGCGATCTCCTTCCCGACCCTGCGTGCCGTGTCCGGCGACAGCACGGTCGAGGCCGCCCGGGTCCAGGGGCATGCTGCTGGATACACGGCGGGCATGCGGGCCGCCGCGAGCGACATTGCGGCGCAGGTCGCACGCCTCGAGGCCGACCACGCCGCCCGGGTGTCGCAGGTCCAGGCGCAGCTCGACCGCACGGTCGGGCTCCTGACCGCCGCGAGCCACGCGCTCGACGAGCGCACCCAGCCCGTCCTGCACGAGGCCGAAGGCACCCTGCTCGCCACGGCGCTCGACCTCGCGGAGGCCGTGATCGGCTACCAAATCAGTGACGGGCCGAGTGCGGCACGGCTGGCCCTGCGCCGTGCACTCGACCCCGCGTCGCCGACCCGGCCGAACGTGGTGCGCATGCACCCCGCAGACCTCGACGTGATCGACCCGGCCGTCCTCGCCGCGACCGGCGTGACGTTCCAGGCCGACCCGTCGCTCGCCCGCGGCGACGCCGTTTCCGAGTTCGCGGACGGTTTCCTCGACGCCCGGATCTCCACCGCGTTCGAGCGGGCCCGCGCCGCGCTCCTCGGGGGAACCCGATGACCCTCACCTGGGAACCGCGCCCCGTTGCACTCGCCCGCGCCCTCCGCGTCGCCCGCCCGGAGCGGGTCGGCGTGGTCTCGTCCATCGTCGGCCTCGGCCTCGAGGTCCGCGGGCTCAACTCGGCGATCGCGACAAGGT
>NZ_JASJVF010000413.1:0-1838 GCF_035019805.1 Cryobacterium sp. 10I1 | reverse complement strand
ACGCGGTTGCGGCCGGCGCGCTTGGCCTCGTAGAGGGCCTTGTCGGCGCGGGCGAGCCAGTGGGCGGTGCGTTCGCCGGTGTTCCGCACGGCCAGGCCGATGCTCACGGTGCAGCGCAGGCCCGGGGCGACGTCGTCCCAGCGGAAGCCACTCACCGCATCGAGCAGGCGCTCGCAGGCCTTCGCGGCGTCGGCCGGGGTCGCGTCGCCGAACACCAGCAGGAATTCCTCGCCGCCGAGCCGTACCGCGAGGTCGCTGTCGCGGATGGCAGCCGTCAGGATCGTGCCCATCGCGGCCAGCACCCGGTCGCCCGTGGCGTGCCCGTGCGCGTCGTTCACCCGTTTGAAGTGGTCGAGGTCCACCATCGCCGCGCAGAGCGGCTGCGCGCGGTCGTGCGCCCGGCGCATCAGCGCGGGCAACTGCCGGTCGAGCGCTCGCCGGTTCGGCAACAGGGTGAGCGGGTCGGTGTGGGCCTGCTGGTCGAGCTTCTCCGCACGGATGCGCAGCACCTGTGCTTCGAGCTGCGACCGCTCCGTCTCGTGGCGGGCCTGTTCGATCTCGAGAGTGTTGATCAGCATCCGGGATTGCAGCCCCGCCGTCTGCCGAGTGAGGCGCAGGGTCAGCTCGTGCAGCTTTTCGGCGTGGTCGAGGGCGAACTTGAAGTGGCCGCGCTCCTTGTACATCTCCCCGAGCGCACGATGCAGCCGGGTGAGCCGCGCGGGATCGTCCTCGATGAAGGGATCGGCCAGCTGGGCGACCATCATCGCGGTCGCCTCGTCAATGCGTCCCTCTGCACGCAGGAGCTCGGCGAGCTGGGCGTCATTGTCGAGTTCGAGATTCCGGTAGCCGTTCGCCGCCGCGAGGCGCTTGGACAGCCCGACCTGTTCGCGCGCTTCGCCGTACCGGCGGAGCTCGATCAGGATGCTCACGAGGTTGGTGCGCGCGATCGTCTCCCAGAAGACGTGTCCCTGGCCCTGGGCGAGCGCCGCGCCCTGCTGCACATTGTCGAGTGCCTCTCGGAGGGCATCCGCCGGGTCGAGGCCCTGGGCGCTCTGGGTCTTGGCGAGCTCGAGGCAGGTGTCGCCGAGGTTGTTGAGTCCGGCGAATCTGGCCTCGGCGTCCTCGAGCAGCCGCGACAGGTCGAGCGCCTGGCGGCCCAGTTCGAGGGCGCGCTGCGCGTCGGCCATACCCACGTGCACCATCGAGGACCGGCTGAGCGCCCAGAATTCGGCGAGCTTGCTGCCGCTCGCCCGCGCCGCGGAGAGCGCGCCGAGCACGTGGCGCAGCGCGGGTTCGTGCAGGCCGGACTCATGGAACGCGAGCGCCAGGGTGCAGTGCACCTGCGACTGCCGCAGCAGTTCGCCCGTGTCGACCAGGTATTCGAGGGCGAGCAGCCCGTGACGAACGGATGCCTCGACCTCGCCCAGCCGCAACCGGTGCAGTGCGAGCAGCTCGCGGGCCTGCGCGCACTCGGCCGGGGTGATCCCGAAGGTCGCGAGCACCTGTTCGGCCTGCGCCGCGCCGTCCAGGTGCCGGCCGTCGGCGCGCGAGAGTTCGCACGCGGCGAGGAGTGCCGCCGTCGAATACGGTGCGGGTGTCGGTGCGGGCGTCGGTGCGGTACTGCGAACGGGCGCTGCCGAAGATGCCCGCACCTCCGGTGCTGCCGCCTTCGAGTCCACCTTCAGCCCCCCGACTGTCTGTCGCTCTTTCGAACATAACAGGGCACCCGGCCCGATTCGGCCGGAAAAAAGCCCCAAAAAGGGGCTCTCCTGACGTTACCGTGGGTGGTTTCCGAGCGCCTTAACGAGTGCACGCCGCTCTCCGTCTAGGTTTCTAAC
>NZ_JASJVF010000412.1:0-1839 GCF_035019805.1 Cryobacterium sp. 10I1 | reverse complement strand
CGACCGCGACGAGCGCGAGACCGAGGGCGGCGTATCCGACCGGCGCGAGCCGTTCGCCGCCGACGAGGCCGGCGGTCATCGGCACGACCGCCGAGACCACGGCGGTCAGGGGCGAGAGGATGCTCATCGGACCGATCGCGAGGCACGCATACAGGAGGGAGATCGCGATCGCACCGGTCACCCCCGAGAGCGCACCCCAGAGCACGGCGTCCGGCGACCAGACGCCTCCCACGAACGGCAGGGCGACGAGCAGGACCAGCAGCCCGGAGCTCGCGGCGACCGCGGTGACGAGCACCGAACTGAGCCGCTTGGCCGCGAGGCCGCCGAGAAAGTCGGCGCTCCCGTAGATGAGGGCGCCGGCGAGTCCGACCAGGGCGGTGAGCATAGGCATCCAGCCTATGCGAGCTGCGCAGCCAGGCCCAGGCTCATGCACCGGGCGCACGCACCGGGCACACGCCGGCGATTCCGGCACAGGTATGGTGGGAGCGACACGGCCGGAGGAGGAACGATGACCGCACGCTGGGCACGGTTCGCTCGCGGCTGGTATATCGCAGGTTTCGCGACCTTCGTCGCGGCACTGTCGCACACCCTCGGTGGCGGCGCAGCCCCCGGTCTCCTTCCCGTCGTCATCTCCCTCGCGTTCGCCGGCATCGTCTGCATCGGCCTCGCCGGCCGCGCTGCCTCCCTCTGGCGTACCACGGCGGCCGTGCTCACGAGCCAGCTGATCTTCCACGGCCTGTTCTCCCTCGGCGCATCCGGCGGTTCCCTGCGAACGGATGCCCCGGCCGGCACCCTGCCCGCCCACAGTCACGCGGCGGGTTCCGCCCTGCTCTCGGTGCAGTCGGGCGCGACGACCGCGCCCGGACTGTCCGGCGTCTCCGGACTGTCCGGCGTCCCCGGACTGTCCGGCGCCCACGCAGCCCTGCCGATGGCCGGCATGACCGGCATGTCCGCAGCCCCCCTCGACGCGGCCCTGATGTCGCTCGCGCACCTGCTGGCGGCCGTCGTGACGATCGTCGCCCTCCGGCATGGCGAACGTGCGTTCGGCATCCTCGTCGCGGCGGCGCGACTCGTCGTCCGCAGGGTCCTGGTCGCCAGCAGCCTGCCGGTCCGCGCTCGCACGGCGCACCGCGTCCCGGCGCCGACGCTCGTCTTCCTGCCCCGAGACCTCGGGGTGCTCCTGTCCGTGATGCGGCACCGCGGCCCGCCGGAGACCCTGCGTTTCGCCTAGACCAGACCGTTTTGCTTTTCGCTCCGAACCAGGGGCAGTCGCGTGCGCTGCAGCCCGATGCCCCGGTTGTTCGGTGCCGCCAACTATCTAAGGAACCACAGTGACGTTCAAGACCACCGCCCTCGCGGCATCCGCCCTGCTCGCCGGCGGCATTCTCGCCCTTGCCGCGCCGCTCTCCGCGAGCGCCCACATCGACATCGACCCGTCCTCGGCCGCGGCCGGCTCGTACTCCGTGCTGAGCTTCGCGCTCCCGCACGGCTGCGCCGGATCACCCACGACCTCCATCAGCATCGCCATCCCGGAGAGCGTCGTCAGTGTCACGCCGACGGTCAACCCCAACTGGTCCGTCGAGAAGACCTCCACTCCGCTCGCGACCCCGCTGACGGACGAGGACGGCACCTCGATCACCGACAGGATCGGCGCCGTCGTATACACCGCGATCACCCCGATGGCCGACGGCCTGCGGACGACATTCGACCTCAGCCTGCAGATCCCCACGGATGCGGCCGGCACGACCCTCGAGTTCCCCGTCGTGCAGACCTGTGTCACCGGTTCGACGAACTGGGACGCCCATACCGTCGACGGTGAGGCCGAACCGGAGCACCCGG
>NZ_JASJVF010000411.1:0-1841 GCF_035019805.1 Cryobacterium sp. 10I1 | reverse complement strand
CAAGCCTGGCCGCGGCATCCAGCCCGGCGGCGAGCCGTTCGGCGACGGCTCGGGTGTCCTCCGCGCCGTTCGCCGCGGTCTCCGCCAGCTGGAGTTGCAGGTCGGTGACGTACTGTCCGAGTTCCATGTCACCATGGTGACACCATCGTGGTGTCATGTCAAGCGATTATGGTGTCACGCGGTCAGCTGGGTCGTGACGGGGCGGGAAGTCAGTCCTCGCCCCGGCGGGCGATGACGCCGATGAGGCGTTCGAGGGCGAAAACGGGATCCCGTTCGGCGCCCTTGACCGCGGCATCCGCTTCAGCGAGGGCGACGATGCAGCGTCCGAGTCCCTCGTCGGTCCAGCCGCGCAGGTCGCGCTGGGCGCGTTCGACCTGCCAGGGCGCCAGGCCGAGCTGGCCGGCGAGCTGGCCCGATCCGCCACGGGCGCCGTAGACCTTGGCCATCGTGCGGATCTTCATGGCGAACGCCGCGACGACGGGGACCGGGTCTGCACCGGAGGTGAGCGCGTGACGCAGGATGACAAGGGCGTCGCCGTACTTGCCCGCGATCGCGGCGTCGGCGACCTTGAACGCATTCGCCTCGACACGGCCGCCGTAGTACCGGTCGACCGTGGTTTCGGTGATCTCGGCCGTGGAGTCGGCGATGAGCTGCTGGCACGCCGCGGAGAGTTCGGCGAGGTCTCCGGAGAACGCAGCCACGAGGGCGCGCAGGGCACTGCCGCTCACCCGTTTGCCTGCCGTGCGGAATTCGGCCGCGGCGAAGTCGTGCCGGTCGGTGTCCTTCTTGAGTTCCGCGCAGACGATCTCGATGCCGCCGCCGAGACCGGACCGGATGGTGTCGAGGAGTTTTTTTCCGCGCACGCCACCGGCGTGGCGGAGCACGACATAGGTGTCGTCCGCGGGGTTCTCCAGGTAGTCGAGGGCTTCGGCGAGGAAGGTGTCGCTGCACTTCTCGACGTTCGTAACCCGGATCAGGCGTGGTTCGCCGAAGAGCGACGGGCTCGCCATCGTGAGCAGCTCACCTGGCGCGTAGCTGTCGGCGAGCACGTCGCTGATCTCGAGGCTCAGGTCCTCGAGCTTGAGGAAGTCCCGCAGCTGCCGGATGGCCCGTTCGGCGAGGAAGGTCTCTGTGCCGGAGACGAGCACGATCGGGGCGGGACGGACCTCGTGCCAGGCGAGTTGCGGGATCGCGACGGCCTTGCCGGTGCGGGCGGTCTTGGCGGGTGCTGCGCTGCGGACGGCCACGCGAGTCCTCTCCCCTGGGCCTGCTCACGGGCGGGCTCAGGGTTTCCAGCCTAACCGGCACCGGGGACACTGAGCCTCGACACGACACCGGTTTCAGCCGCCCTTCTCCGTCCAGACCGTGAGGGCTCCTCCCCCGGCGGCGGCCGGTGCAACGACCGAGAGCCCCTGCCGGTCGGTGCGCACGGCGAGGGTGCCGACCGAGCGGAGCATGTCGAGCAGGGAGGCCGTCGGGTGCCCGTAGCCGTTGTCGGCACCGACGGAGATGAGTCCTACGGTTGCGTGCAACTCGGCGTAGAACTGTGGGCTCTGGTCCCGGCTGCCGTGGTGGGCGACCTTGACGACGTCGACCCTGCCCGGCGCGGACACCCGGTCGAGCGCGACCTGGGCGTCCTCGCCGAGGTCGCCCAGAAACACCGAGCGGATGCCGCGCCCGTCGAATTCGATCGTGACGCTCCCCGGGTTGCCGGTCTGCATCTCCGACCCGCCGGGCACGGGCCAGAGGATGTCCCAGCGCAGGCCGCCGAGCGTGCCCGCGTCGCCCTTCGCCGCTTGCCGTACCTCGGCGCCGCCCTCGGTGAGCCGGGCGTGCAGCCG
>NZ_JASJVF010000410.1:0-1846 GCF_035019805.1 Cryobacterium sp. 10I1 | reverse complement strand
CTTCGGGCTTCCGCTCGGCATCGCATACCAGCTCCGGGACGACCTTCTCGGAGTGTTCGGCGACGCGGCCGTGACGGCGGGGTCGTCGAAGGCCGCGGCTACCAGGGTCTCGAGCTTCTCCTCGAAGGCGGCGTCCGGGGCGTTCCAGGTCGTCGACGTTCCGGATTCGCGGGCGGCCTTGAGCGCGTATGCGCCCAGGCGTTCGCGGCTGGCCGGCCAGGACCCGACGACCGCCTGCCAGAGCAGGTTCTCGAGCGGGCCGTCGCCGAGCGGCACATTCGTGCGAAGCGTGTCCAGGGTCGCCTCCCACTCCGCGGGGATCTCGGCGATGACGGTGATGCGGGCGCGGACGTCCTCTCCCCGTTTCGTGTCGTGGGTGGAGAGCGTCGTCATCGAGTCAGGGAAGGTCGCCGCCCTGGCCTGCTGGCGCGCGTGGAAGGTATCCGCATCGATGGAGAATTCCGAGGGGTCTGCTCCGACCTCGTTGAGCGAGGTGAGCCGGCTGTAGCGGTAGTACGCGGTGTCCTCGACGCCTTTGGCCATCACCATGCCGGAGGTCTGCTGGAACCGGACGGCAGCGGGGGTCCGCGGGTCGGCCAGCACGGCCAGGAGCCGGCCGATCGTTCCGGCGAGGTCCGGCCTGCGGTCGGACGCGCGCCGTGCGGCCTCGTCGACCAGCTCGAAGCCGAGCGGGAGGTAGGAGCGGTACACCGGCATGGCGGTGAGCAGCTCTGCGAGGGCGTCGACCGCCTCCGGCCCGGGGATCCCGGGGATGAGGCGTGCGATCCTGCGCACCTCTGAGCCCAGGATGCCGTCGGCGATGCCTCGTTTCCGCTCGGAGACGAGCTCGGCCCAGGTCTGCGGGCGGCCGTTCTCCCCCGGTTCCGGGGATTCGTCCTGCAGGCGTTTCTCGAGCGCGTCGAGGGCCGGCCGTCCCGCCGGGTCGACGAGGATCCGGTCGACGTCGGCGAGGGCGTCGTAGCCCGTCGTGCCCCTGGTGGACCAGCTCGTCGGCAGGGTCTCGTCGCCCTCGAGGATCTTCTCGACGAGCACGTACGTTCCGTCGGTCGCCAGGCGCAGCCGGTCGAGGTAACCGCCCGGGTCGGCGAGGCCGTCGGGGTGGTCGACCCTGATGCCCTGAACGAGGCCGTCCCGCACCCAGCGAACGATCTCGCGATGCGACTCGTCGAAGACCCAGGGAACCTCGACGCGGATGCCCGCAAGGCTGTTCACGGCGAAGAAGCGCCGGTAGTTGAGGTCCCGGTCGGCACGGCGCCAGTTGACCAGCGTGTAGTGCTGCCTCGAGTGCACGGTCCGGGGATCGGCGCCGTCGTCGGCCGTGCCGGGGAGGATCGGGAACCGGTGGTCGTAGTAGTGCAGCTCGTCGCCGACGATCTCGAGCCGGTCGAGTTCGCTGCCCTCTCCCGCGTCGCCGAGGGCCGGAAGCAGGATCTTTCCATCGCCCGCCGCCCAGTCGACGTCGAACGCCTCCGAATAACGGGAGTCCTGCCCGAATCGGAGCAGGTCCCACCACCAGGCGTTGCGGTGCGGGTCGTCGACGCCCATGTGATTGGGCACGATGTCCACGAGGATGCCGCGCCCGGCATCCGCCACCGCTGCAGCGAGCAGGCGGAGCCCCTCAGGCCCGCCCCTGGCGGGGTCGATGGCCGCGTGGTCGACGACGTCGTAACCGTGGTCGGAGCCGTCGGCGGAGGTGAGGAGCGGCGAGAGGTAGATCCAGTCCGCGCCGAGGCCGACGACGTAGTCGAGGACCCTCTCAGCGGCGGCGAGGTCGAAGGCCGCGGTGATCTGCAACCGGTAGGTCGAGTGCGGGATCCTCATGGTT
>NZ_JASJVF010000409.1:0-1857 GCF_035019805.1 Cryobacterium sp. 10I1 | reverse complement strand
GTGCTGCGCTGCTCGCTCACGGATGCCTTCCTGGTGCTGGTGGGTTTCGGGGCGTTGTCCGCGGTGCAGGACAATGCAACGTCGGAGTTTTGCGCGACCCGCGGCATCCGCTGCCCGGATTCACGGCGTGTGGCGAAAATCTCCGACGTTGCGGTGCGCGGGTCAGCGGGTGAGGGCGCCGATGATCCGGAGGATGCTCGGCAGGTCGTCGTTCGCGGCCTCGGGGGAGGCGGGCGCGAAGCCCGCGATCGTGGCACCGGCGAGCTCGAACTCGGCCCTGAGCGCGGTGATCGTGCGGCCGAGGGTCTCGACGCTCAGTCCGAAGGGCAGGAGGTTCGAGAGCCCGGTCAGCACGGAGGGGTCGAGCACGTCGAGGTCGAGGTGGATGTAGAACGCGGTCGCCCCCGTCGCGCGGACCGCGGCGAGAATGCCGTCCGGCGTCTCGAGCTCCTCGATCGACAGGCAGCGGATGCCCGCCGCACCGATGAGCTCGGCTTCGGCCGGGTCGATGTCGCGGGCTCCCGCGATCACGATCCGGTCGAACGGCACCCGTTCGTCCGCGCCGAGCACGAGCCCGTCGACACCCTCGCCGGCGATCGCCCGGAGCACCATGCCGCCGAAAGCTGCGGAGGGCGATGAATCGGGGGTGTGCAGGTCGGGGTGGGCGTCGAGCCAGACCACGGCAAGGCCGCCCGGATGCCGCGCCGAGGCGTGGCCGACGGCCGCGAGCGAGACGCCGCACTCGCCGCCGATCGTGAGGACGGGGGTGACGCAGTCGCGCAGCGCACGGGTGAGGCGCTCGCGCACCATGACGAGGCTCGAGAACCGGTCGATGCCGGTGTCCTGCGCGTCGCCGGCCTCGACCGGAACCGGGACTTCGACGGTCGCGGAGGACGGGAGATCACCCCGGATCGCCTCCGCACCATCGCTGAGGCGCATTGCGCGCGGAGAAACCGAACCCTGCCATTGCGGCACGACAACGAAGGAGGGAGCCATACTCCAGTATGCGCCTCGCGGGTTGTCGCGCGCGAGGGCACCGCGCACGTTCTCCGAACTCAAAAGTGTGCCCTCTCGGCGGTTTAGCGCCGTGGGCTACTTCTCGATCTCGCTCGCGCCGGAGGACTTGAGCGCCGCCAGGCGGGCGTCGACCTCGGTCAGTTCGCCGAGGTCTTCGAGGCTTTCGAACTGGGCGTCGAGGCTCGACGCGGCGAGCTCGTTCGCCCCGCGCACCTTGGCCTCCTCGCGGCGGATCTTGTCCTCGAACCTGCTGACCTCGCTCGTGGGATCCATGATGTCGATGCTCTTGACGGCGTCCATGACCTTGGTCTGCGCCGCGGCTGTCTTCGACCGGGCGATGAGCTCGTCCCGCTTGGCGGACAGCTGGCCGAGCTTCTCCTTCATCGCGTTGAGACCGGTCTTGAGCTGTTCGACGACGGTGGTCTGCGAGGCGATCTGCGGCTCGGCGGCCTTCGCCTCCTTCTCGGACTGCAACTGGCGGCCGAGCGCGACCTTGGCGAGGTTGTCGAATTTGTCGGCGTCCACGGTGTTGCCCGCTGCGCGCAGCTCGTCGGCCTTGCGGCTCGCGGCGAGTGCCTTCCCGCCCCACTCCGCCGCGGCCTCGACGTCCTCCCGGTGGTCGTCCTCGAGGAGGCGCAGGTTGCCGATCGTCTCCGCGATGGCACCCTCGGCATCCGAAATGCTGTTGCTGTAGTCGCGCACCATCTGGTCGAGCATGAGTTTCGGGTCTTCTGCCGAGTCGATCAGGGAGTTGATGTTCGCCTTGGCCAGTTGTGCGATGCGGCCGAAGATGGATTGCTTGGTCATGACAGTGTCCTTTCGAGTGATTCTGCGGGCGGG
>NZ_JASJVF010000408.1:0-1858 GCF_035019805.1 Cryobacterium sp. 10I1 | reverse complement strand
CCCGCGCCGACGAGGCTGAGCTTCTCGCTCTCGTCCAGGCGCACCGGGCGGTCGTGATCGGCTGAGGCCCGGCATCCGCTCTCAGAGGGCTGATGCCGCCCGCGGCCGGTCGACCCGCGGCCGGTTAACGAGTGAACTCGTCATCCGGTGGCGTGGCACTGCCGACGACTCTCCCGGATGACGAGTTCCTGCTGATATCGTGCGCCCTCCGGTGCCGTTCGCGCAAGGGGTAATTTCCAGCGTGCATGATGCCGGGAAATCCGATTGGATGGGTGCATGACTGATCTGAACACCAAGCCCGAACTCGACGCACCGGAGGGCCCAGCGCCCACGGAGCTCACCATTACCGACATCGTGGTTGGCGAGGGCGCCGAGGCGACCGCCGGCGCGACCGTCGACGTGCACTACCTCGGCGTCGAATACGACACCGGCGACGAATTCGACTCCTCGTGGAGCCGTGGCCAGTCGATCAATTTCCCGCTGCGCTCGCTCATCGCGGGCTGGCAGCAGGGCATCCCCGGCATGAAGGTCGGCGGGCGTCGCAAGCTCGTCGTGCCGCCGCATCTGGCGTACGGGCCCGCCGGCGGAGGACACCGCCTCTCCGGCCAGACCCTCATCTTCGTGATCGACCTGCGCGGCGTCAGCTAGGCCGCGCACTCACCCGCAACCCGTGCGCATCGATCACGACTCGTGGTCGATGCGCACGTGTTTAACCCGCGAGGTGTGTCCGCGCACGATCGTGACGGCGCTCTTCGAGACGGCGAAGTGCTTCGCGAGCAGCTTGACGAGGGCGTCGTTGGCGGCGCCCTCGACGGCCCGCTGCTGCAGGTAGACCGTGAGCGAGGCATCCGTCGGCGCGCTCGTCGCCGCGGGAGTGCCGAGGGAGTCCGGGTCGTCGACGGCGACGAGCGGGCCCTTGCGGCTGCCGGGCTTGACGTGCACCGTCAGGTTCACGGTTCGGGTCACGGACTGCCTCCTGAAAACTCTTCCTTTCAACGCTAGTGGTCTGCGATCGTCCGGACGAGAATGTCCCATGATCTCAATCGACTGCGCACGTGCCCTCGAAGCCGCCGGACTGGCCTGGCGGCCCGCCTCAGGCGACGCGTTCCGGATCGAAAGGGCCGGCTTCGACGTCGAGGTGTTCACGGTCAGCGAGATGACCATCGAACCGCATGAATTCGACACCGGCACCATCCTCGGCTTCAACGGCACGACCGAGTGGGCACTCGACTCGCTCGCCCTCGAGGACGCCCTCTGGCTCCCCCGGGAGGACCAGCTCCGGGAGATGCTCGGGGGTGCATTCCACTCCCTCGAGCGGCTCGGCGACGACGCCTATCGGGTCACCGCGCTGCTCGCCGGGGTGCTCGAGGCCGTCGAGGCGACCGACGCGGCGGATGCCTACGGGCTGGCGGTGCTCCGCCTCCTGCGCCTCAGCCGCTAGTCGAGCCTGCTGCCCGTCGAGCCTGCTGCTAATCGAGCCAGGCCGTGGTCATGCGCTGCACTGCTGAGCCGTCGGCATCGGCGAGTTTGACGCCGACGAACGCGCGCGCCGCGTCGGAGGTCTGCACCCGGAACGGCGGACGCTCGCCGTCGAGCAGCGCGGCGACGAAGGCCCCGGCGCTCTCCGCAGACTGCGCGGCACTGAATGACTGCGCGGCCCTGGCGAGGTACCCCGCTAGGGCGGATGCGTACGGATCGTTCGGCGGACTGGCGCGCGGGTCGAGGCCGACGTTGTCGACGAACGACGATGCGACCGCGCCGGGTTCGACGACCGTGACCGTGACACCGGCGGTCGCCGCGACGGGGGCGAGGCTCTCCATGAATCCCTCGACCGCGAATTTCGCCGCACAGTACGCCT
>NZ_JASJVF010000407.1:0-1861 GCF_035019805.1 Cryobacterium sp. 10I1 | reverse complement strand
CACTTGTGCGGATCGCGGACGAAATCGTCGACGGCGCGGCCAGCCAGGCCGGTCTCCCGGACGCGGCCCAGCGTGCGGCTCTCGACGGGCTCGAGGACGAGACCCTGAGGGCGATCGAGACCGGCTTCAGCACCAACCTCATCGTGCACGCCTTCGCGGACACCGCGCGGGCGACCGGCATCGACGCCCGGCTCACGGCGCCGTTCTTCGCGTCGATGCGACGCGACCTCGACCCGGCCCCCTTCGACGCCGCCGGCATCGCCGACTACATCTACGGCTCGGCGGAGGTCGTCGGGCTGATGTGCCTGCGCTCGTTCCTGCACGAGTCCGAACGCACGGAGACCGAACTGGCGACGCTCACGGCCGGCGCCCGCAGCCTCGGAGCGGCCTTCCAGAAGGTCAACTTCCTGCGGGACATCGCCGCCGACCGGGACGATCTCGGACGCAACTACTTCCCGGGAGTGAACCTGCTCACCATGACCGACGAGGAGAAGGACTTCCTCCTCGACGACATGGACGCGGACCTCGACGCCGCGGCGCGCGCGCTGCCCCTGCTCCCCCGCGGGAGTCGGCGTGCGGTTGCCGCAGCGCACGGCCTCTTCGCGAGCCTCGCGGTCAAACTCCGCGGAACGCCCGCCCGATCCCTGCTGAACACCCGGGTGCGGGTACCCGACCCGGAAAAACTGATGATCGCCCTCGGCGCAGCCCTCGGCCCTGGAGCGTGGAAGAAATGACCCCTTCGAATGGAAACCGCACGATCGTGATCGGCGGCGGGATCGCCGGCCTCGCCAGTGCGGCCCTGCTCGCCCGTGACGGGCACCGGGTGACCCTGCTCGAAACCAACGACACCCTCGGTGGCCGCGCAGGATCGTGGACGGAACAGGGGTTCCGGTTCGAGACCGGACCGTCCTGGTACCTGATGCCCGGCGTCTTCGACCACTTCTTCCGCCTGTTCGGCACGAGCTCTGCCGAGCAGCTCGAGCTGCGCCGTCTCGACCCCGGCTACCGGGTCTTCTTCGAGGACGACCCGGACCCGATCGACATCCGCGCCGAACGCGCCGACAATATAGCCCTGTTCGAAAGCCTCGAGCCAGGAGCGGGTGCCGCGCTCGACCGCTATCTGGACTCCGCGGAGGACACCTACCGGATGGCCGTGTCCAGGTTCCTCTACACGAGCTTCCAGTCGTTCCGGCCGCTGCTCGTACGGGACGTCCTGACCCGCCTCCCCCGGCTCGCCCGGCTGCTCCTGCAGCCGCTCGACACGTTCGTCGCCGGCTACGTCCGCGACCCGCGACTGCGCCAGGTCCTCGGCTATCCGGCCGTCTTCCTCGGTTCCTCCCCCGACCAGACCCCGTCGATGTACCACCTGATGAGTCATCTCGACCTTGCCGACGGCGTGCTCTACCCGCAGGGCGGCTTCACCCGCCTGATCGACAGCATCGCCGACCTCGCCAGGGCAGAGGGCGTCGAAGTGATCACGGGCGCGAGAGTCACCGCCATCACCACCACACCGGGAACGCGGCCTGGCGTGTCGAAGCGACTTCGAGCATCCGTCACCGGGGTCAGCTACGTCGACAGGGCAGGGACCACCGTTCGGCTCGCCGCCGACCGGGTGGTCTCGGCCGCCGACCTGCACCACACCGAGACCGAGCTTCTTCCCGAGCCGTTGCAAAGCTACCCGGAGTCCTGGTGGCAGCGCCGGGTATCCGGGCCCGGCGCCGTGCTCGTTCTGCTCGGCGTGAGCGGCCAGCTGCCGAAACTGCAGCATCACACCCTCCTGTTCACCCGGGACTGGGGTGAGAACTTCGGCCGCATCTTCGGGAAGACGCCGAGCGTCGCCTCACCGGCGTCGTTCTACGTC
>NZ_JASJVF010000406.1:0-1866 GCF_035019805.1 Cryobacterium sp. 10I1 | reverse complement strand
GTCGCGACGTGGCTGCGCACGGCAGCGTCCCCGGACACGGGCGACGAAGGCTCGGGCGACGGAGGCACGGCCGAACGCGGCACGGATGCAGCAGATCGGCCGGGCGCCTCGGCGAGCGGATCCGGCGTGCTCGCGGTCCCTGTCGTCGCGACGATCGCCGGTCTCGCCGTCCTCCTGGTTTCGAGCAGGCACGGAGAGTCACAGGTGACGGTGGGGCTCGCCGCCGCCACCCTCGTCGTCTCGTCCGCCCGCACGGTCATCGCATTCCGGGAACTCGGCCGGATGGGCGATCTCGCCAGGCTGGCCCGCAGCGACGACCTCACCGGGCTCCCGAACCGGCGGGCCCTCTACGCCGAAGTGCCCGCCCGGCTGGCCCTCGGCGGGCGCAACGCCCTGCTCCTGCTCGACCTGGACCGGTTCAAGGAGGTCAACGACAGTCTCGGGCACGACGTCGGGGACGTGCTCCTCGTACAGGTGGGCCTGCGGATCGGTGCCCAGCTCGGCGCGGACGACCTCCTCGTGCGGCTCGGCGGCGACGAATTCGCGATCTTCCTCCGCGACTCCGGCCGGGAAGAGGCCGAAGTCGTCGCGATGAAGGTGCGATCCGCCCTCGCGGCGCCGCACACGCTCGAAGGCATCTCGCTGCAGTCGAGCGCGAGCATCGGGATCGCGCTGAGCCCCGAGCACGGCGAGAGCCTCGGCATCCTGATGCGCAAGGCCGACATGGCGATGTACCGGGCCAAGGTGCGGCGCGGCGGACATCGCGTGTACCACCCGGTCGACGACAGCCATGGCGACACCCGGCTGCGCACCCTCGAGGAATTGCGCGCGGCGCTTGTGACCAACCAGCTGGTGCTGCACTACCAGCCGAAGGTCGACCTCTCCGGCGGGGAGGTGCGCGGGGTCGAGGCCCTCGTGCGCTGGAACCATCCGAAACGCGGCCTGCTCTACCCGAGCGAATTCCTCGAACTCGTCGAGGACGCCGGCCTGATGCAGACGCTGACGGAGCGGGTCCTCGAACTCGCACTCGACCAGGCCGCGGTGTGGCACCGTCGCGGCGAGAGGCTCACGATCGCGGTCAACCTCGCGGCGAGTTCGCTCCTCGACTCCGGCCTGCCTGAACGGGTCGGCGTCATGCTCACCGCGCGGGACCTCCCGGCGACTGCCCTCATGTTCGAGATCACCGAGGCCTTCCTGCTCGACGATCGCGGCCGGGCGAGCGACATCCTCGGGAGACTGCGTGCCCGCGGCATCCGCATCGCCGTCGACGACTTCGGCGTGGGTTACAGCTCGCTCGCCTACCTCCGCGAACTCCCGATCGACGAGCTCAAGCTCGACCGCTCGTTCGTGGCCCCCCTGAACGGTGACAAGCGCGCCGCCGCAGTGGTGTCGTCGAGCATCCACCTCGCCCACAGCCTGGGGCTGCGGATGGTGGCCGAGGGGGTCGAGGACGCCGAGGCGTACGCGCAGCTCGCGCGGTTCGGTTGCGACCAGGCCCAGGGCTACTACGTGTCTCCGCCGGTGCCCGCCGCCGTTCTCGACGAGTGGCTGGCCGCGCGCCTCACAGCGGACGCAGGTACAGTACAGGCGTGAACGATCAGGACAGCACCGCACTGCAGGGTCCAGGAGTCCAGGAGGCCGCCCCGCATCGCCCCGGAGTGAGCGGCCCGGGAGTGAGCGGCCCCGGAGCGGCCGGGATCGCCGGGTTCCTCGCCAGGCACCGCACCGCTGCCTGGGTCACGGCCGCGGCCGTCGCCTTCGCCCTGCTCGGCAGCGGCGCCGTCGTCGCCGGCGCGTCCACGCGCGCCTCCGCGCCGGTCTCCCTCCCGGTCACGGACTCCGCGACCCCGACGCCCACCCCTACCC
>NZ_JASJVF010000405.1:0-1885 GCF_035019805.1 Cryobacterium sp. 10I1 | reverse complement strand
AGTTCGCTTTCGACGATGATCGTGCTCAGCCCGCCCTGAACGGTGCGGTCTGCGACATTCTCTCCGACGGCGCCGCCTGGCTGAGCCCGACCGAGGCGACCTCGGGATCGGTGAAGGTGACCTGGGGGACGGCGGAGTTGTCTGCGGTGGCGACGTGGGTGCCCCAGGGGGAGTCGTCGACGGCCCGGCCGGAGGCGCGGGCGACGATCACGTCGCCCGCCGCCCTCGCCTGGTACTTGCCCTGGTGGGTGAGGAGGGCCCGATGCGTGACATCGCCGGTCGCGTACAGCCAGTCGCCGGCGAGGTCCGCCGCGTCGCCCTGAACGAGCAGGGTGTCGTCTACGGTCAGCCAGCCGCCGTCGGGAAGCCCGACGGACGCGAGCCCGAGGTCGTCGGTGCGCGGTGCGCGACCCGTCGCGACGAGGACCTCTGTCGCGGTGACGGTTCCACCGCTCGCGAGGGTGAGTACGACGTCGCCGTCGGCAGAGCGCATCGCGAGAACGGGAGCCTCGCCGGTCAGAACCGTCGCTCCCGCCGCGCGCAGGGCCTCGATGACGAGTTCGCCGGCGAACGGTTCTTCCTTGCCGAGGAGGGAATGGCGCACGATGAGCGTGACCCGGGCGCCGAGCGACGTGTACGCCGTGGCCATTTCGGCCGCGGTGACACCGCCGCCGATGATGGCGAGGCTCTCCGGGATGTGCTGGACGCTCGTGGCCTCGCGGCTGGTCCAGGGGTCGACGGTGCCGATCCCTGGGATGTCGGGCAGCACGGCGGAGGACCCGGTGCTCACCACGACGGCGTGCCGGGCCGTGAGCACAGTCGTCGTTCCGTCCGTGCCGGTGACGGTCACCTCGCGCACGCCGCTGAGGCGGGCATGCCCGCGGACGAGGGCGATTCCCGCGGAGTCGAGCCAGCCGACCTGGCCGTCGTCCGCCCAGTGGCTCGTGAACGAGTCCCGGCGACGCAGCACGGCGGCGACGTCGAGCTCACCGGTCGCGGCCTCGGCGGCTCCGCCGACCCGGCGTGCGACGGAGAGTGCCGCTCCGCTCCGCAGCAGGGCCTTGGACGGCATGCACGCCCAGTACGAGCACTCGCCCCCGACGAGTTCGCTTTCGACGATGATCGTGCTCAGCCCGCCCTGAACGGTGCGGTCTGCGACATTCTCTCCGACGGCGCCGCCGCCGATCACAATGACGTCGTAGGTCGTGGTCTGGTCGTTCATGGTGTCTCCTGTCGTCGATGAGTCACGTGGTTCAGCGCCCCACGAATTCCGCGGCGGTTCTGGTGCGGAATGCTTCCATGCCGATCCGGGCATCCTCGCTCGCGGCGAGCACGCCGAGGGTCGGCTGCAGCCCGGCCTCCGCGACGGCATCGCCGAGTCGCACGGCGTCTCGCGCACTCGCGAGGGTCGCCTGCACCGCGAGCGGGGCCTGGGCGGCGATCCGCCCGGCGAGCTCGAGCGCCCGGTCGAACTCGGTGCCGTCGGGGACGACCTCCTGCACGAGCCCGATCCGCAGGGCCTCCGCGGCATCGAACATGTCACCGGTGAGGATCCAGCGCATCGCATTGCCCCAGCCGACCGCGCGGGGGAACCGGATCGTGGCTCCGCCGAACGGCAGGATGCCGCGGGCCACCTCGATCTGCCCGAACCGCGTCGAGGCGGCAGCGACCGAGATCTCGCTCGCGAGCATGAGCTCGATCCCGAGTGTGAGGCAGGTGCCCTGCACGGCCATCACCACCGGCTTCGAGACCGCTCGGCCGTCGACCTGCCAGGGGTTGACCCCGCCGTCCGGCACCATGTCGATGCCGTCCGGGCCGAGGCGCGGGCCGATGTCGGCGAGGTCGAGGCCGGCCGTGAAGTGCTCGCCGACGGCGTAGACGAGGC
>NZ_JASJVF010000404.1:0-1887 GCF_035019805.1 Cryobacterium sp. 10I1 | reverse complement strand
GACGAGGTCACCGGAGACGGTGTTGAGCTTGAGGTCGCTGCGGAGGCCCGTGATGAGCGCGCCGGCCGAGACGACGCCGAGCTTGAGGGCGACGTCGCGCGGGACGGTGATGCTCACGTCCGCCCTGGCGCTGCCGCGGAAGGAGGCGAAGACCTCGATGAAGTTGTCCCAGCGCAGCTGCGGGTGGTCGACCTCGAGGGTGTCTCCGTCGAGGGAGATGCGGAGGTCCTTGCCGCTGACGCTGTGCACCTCGACGCGGGTGAACGGTTCGTCGTGGCCGATGATGTCGACCTTGCCGCCGATCAGCCCGACCTTGAGCCGGTTGACGAGTTCGACGTCGATCACCCGGGTCTGCCCGGGGGCGACCAGCCATTTTTCGAGTGCCATTGTGTGCTCCTTCTGTGGGCGTCCGTTGCGGACGCCGAAACTTTTTCGCGTTATATCGCGTCTGGTGTGATTCACGATATATCGCGTTTCGGCGGTGCGCAACCCCCGAGCACCTTTCCGGTCGCGGGCGCGGGCGCGCGCGGGCGGGTGCGCGTCAGTAGAGGAAGATCGGCAGCCAGGCCGGGGTGTGTGCGTGCACGATCACGAGGAAGACGACGAGGTCGAAGAGCAGGTGCACGACGATGACGTAGCCGAGTGACCTGGTCAGCGCGAAGGTGAAGCCCTGCAGGAGTGCGAAGGGGAAGGTGATCAGCGGGCCCCAGCTGCGGTAGCCGAGTTCCCAGAGGAACGAGGTGAAGATCACCGCCTGGAGCAGGTTCGCGAGCCAGTCCGGGAAGTGCCGACGCAGCAGGGCGAACACGGTGCAGATGAAGAAGAGCTCGTCCCAGATTCCGACGAAACCGACGCCAACGAAGAGCCGCCCGATCTCGTCCGGCGCGGTGACGGTCGGCCAGTTGTGAAAGGCGCCGGAGCGGATGAAATAGGTCGGCAGAATCGCATAGCCGAGCGCGATCGCGACGACGAGGTACCCGAGCGCTGCGGATGTCCAGGGTCGCCCGGTGCGGATCGGGAACCGGATCGCCCGCTCGCGGTAGAGGTAGCGCGAGACCAGGTACGGCAGGAGTACCGCGAGCGTGAGCACGGCCCCCATCAGCGCCATGTTCGGGTAGTCGATGTTGGCCGCGAGCGAGATGGTGCTGATCAGGAGCAGGCCGAGGGCGATGAGGGCGAGGTCGCGGGCGAGCGGGCGGTCGATGACGAGGGCCGTCGCGAGGGCGAGTCCGAGAAGCAGGTAGCCCGCGGGGATCGAGACCGGCGTGTGCAGTCCGAAGAGCAGCACCGCGGACGCAGAGACCAGGGCCGCGGGCACGAGCCGGAGTGCCAGGCGCGCGCGGGGCCGCGCCGCGGCATCCGTTGCCTCGGTCGTGTCGTGCATGCCACATGGTACCGAATCGGATTCGGGAGCCCGCTTGACCTTGACGCAACGTCAAGAATTATCGTGGAGAACACAACGGACGGGGAGTGGACATGGACTGGTCGATCCAGGAGATCGCGCGGCTCGCGTCGACGACGAGCCGCACGCTGCGGCACTACGGTGACCTCGGGTTGCTCCCGCCGAGTCGGATCGGCGCCAACGGCTACCGCTACTACGACGCGGCGGCGCTCGTGCGCCTGCAGCGCATCCTGATGCTGCGCGCCCTCGGGCTCGGGCTGCCCGCCATTCGCGAGGTGCTCGACCACGAAACGGATGCCGCCCGCGCCCTCGGCGCGCACCTCGCCTGGCTGCGCGGCGAGCGTGACCGCCTCGATCGCCAGATCGGCTCGGTCGAGGACACCATCACCACCCTGAACAGAAAGGAACAACTCATGGCAGAGAACATGTTCGACGGATTCGATCCCACGGAACACAGGGAGGAGGTCGAACAGCGCTGGGGAGCC
>NZ_JASJVF010000403.1:0-1893 GCF_035019805.1 Cryobacterium sp. 10I1 | reverse complement strand
GTCGACCACTGCAACTACCTGACTCCCGCCGACTTCGATGCCCTCGCCGCGTCGGACACGGTGGCGACCGTACTGCCGGCCTGCGACCTGTCCACCCGGGAACCACTCGCGCCGGCCCGCGCGCTCCTCGACGCGGGCATCACCGTGGCGATCGCGACCAACTGCAATCCCGGCACCTCATACACGACCTCGATGCAGTTCTGCATCGCAACGGCCGTGCTGCAGATGCACCTGACCGTTGAGGAAGCCGTGCGCGCGGCCACTCGAGGCGGTGCCCGCGCCCTCGGGCGTGACTCGGGGGTGGATGCCGTCGGCTCGCTCCGGGTCGGCGGTCGCGCCGATCTGCAGGTACTTGACGCGCCCTCCATCTCGCACATCGCCTATCGGCCGGGGGTGCCGCTGACCGCCGCCACCTGGCTGCTCGGACAGCGCGTGCCCACGGTGGTGACCCATGCCGCCCGAGCAGCGTTCTGACGCCGTCTCCCGCGCGAGCGCCCGGGTGCCGGTCGCCTGGCGTAATGGCGGAGGCTGGACGAGCACTGTGGCCGTAGCGCCCCCTGCGGCGACAATGGACGATTTCGACTGGAGGGTCAGCATCGCGACGATCGCCGGCGACTCGGCATTCTCCGAGTTCGCCGGCATCGACCGATACCTCGTCCCGCTGTCCGCGGCCGGGCTCGACCTGACCATCGACGGCACCTTGCAACACATCAGCCAGTACGAGGTCTGCGCTTTTCCCGGGGAGAGCCTCGTCTCATCGACAGGTTCGGCGGAGAGCTCCGACGACCTGAACCTGATGCTGCGCCGCACCGCCGCGACGGGTTCCCTCCGGGTCGAGCGTCTCACCGACCCGTTATCGGTGATGCCGGGACCCGACGAGAGCGTCCTGGTCGTCGTCCTCGAGGGCGAGGTCGAGATCGACGGCGCGCCAGGCACGGACTCCCTTGCCCTGGGCCTCCGCGACGCCATGCTGGTCGCGCCGGGACAGTCCCAGACGCTCCGCGGCGAAGCTATCGTGGCTTTCGGGTCCACGGCGGTCAGGAACATCCCGTCGGTGCCGGACATCACTGTCACCTGATTCAGCCGGGCCGGTCAGTCGCGGTTGGGTGGTCCGGTGAGGATCTGGTGGGCGCGGTGTCGGTTCGGTGGCCGCCAGAGTCGTTGCGGGTCGATGAGTCCGGGGGCCCGGACTTGTGGTGAGCCTTTCACCATCCGGATTTCCCACCCGGAGGTGTCGATGGTGTGGTGGTGGAACCAGCACAGTAGTACCCCGTTGTCGACGTTGGTCGGTCCGTCCTGCGCCCAGGGCTTCACGTGGTGTACTTCGGCCCAGTGCGCCGGGGCTTTGCAGCCGGGGATTATGCAGCCGCCGTCCCGGGCGGTAATCGCCCGGCGCTGCGCCCGGTTGAAATAGCGCCGCTCCGGACCCAGCTTGATGACTTCGTTGTTCGCCCCGAACAGGACCCCTTGGAAGCCGCCGTCACAGATGCGCTGGTGCACTGTCTTGAGCGATACCGGGGCCTCGACCCCGTCGATCCACCCCACCCCGACCCCGGAGGCGAGGTCTGCGGCGTTCACGTGCACCATCACGGTCGGGGCGGATCCGCCCATGCTGGGCGTGTCCTCGTCGCGGGCGGCGTGTTCGAACAACGCCCGGAGGATGTCGGCGCGTTTCTCCCCACTCGTGCGGGTGTCCGCGCGCCGCTCCCGGAGCTCTGCTTCGATCACGTCCAGCTCCGGGCCTGTGTCGGCGTCGGTACCCGCGGTCTCGGCGCCGGGGATCATCTGCCCGGAGTCCATCAGGGCCTGTTCCTCGGCGGTGGGGAACGCGGGCCGGGCGTGGAAGCTGAGGAAGGCGTCGAACATCGTGTTCATGATCCCGAACAGTTCCGG
>NZ_JASJVF010000402.1:0-1928 GCF_035019805.1 Cryobacterium sp. 10I1 | reverse complement strand
ACTTCTCGGTCACCGACATCGGCGATGGGATTGCTGTGGTCGCCGTGACCGGTGGCCAGCTGCACGTCGACGGTGACAGAGGCGAGGTAGACGATCGCCTCTGCGGCCAGGAACCGGGCGAGCACCCGCCTGGCCGCGAGGGCACCTCCGAAGACGAGGACCCGGCGGCCGGCCAGGTCGAGGCTGATGTCCATGGTTCACACTCCCTGTCGCAGTTCGATGGCGCGTTCGGTGGTGATGGCGGTACCGGTGTCGGCGGCAGTGGTGTCACGGGGCCGGACCGGGATGCTCGGACCGGAGAGCAGCACGGCCTCGCGCTCCGCAGGCCGCGCCGGCCGGGGCTGGTCGCGTTCGATGACCTGCATGAGCGCGGGGTCCGCGGTTCCGGGGGCGTTGACGAAGGAGCGGAACCGGCGCAGGCGCTCCGGATCCTTGAGGGTCGCGGCCCATTCGTCTTCGTAGTGGCCGACGTGGGCGAGCATGGCGGCCTCGAGCTCCTCGGCGATACCGAGGGAGTCGTTGCAGACGACGTCGCGCACGTGGTCGAGCCCGCCCTCGAGGTCTTCCTGCCAGCGGGCGGTGCGTTGCAGCCGGTCGCCGGTGCGGATGTAGTACATCAGGTACCGGTCGATGTACTTGATCAGGGTCTCGTCGTCGAGGTCCTGGGCGAGGAGCTGCGCGTGGGCGGGCTGGAAGCCGCCGTTACCGCCGACATAGAGGTTCCAGCCCTGGTCGGTCGCGATGATGCCGACGTCCTTGCTGCGCGCCTCCGCGCACTCGCGGGCGCAGCCGGAGACGCCGAGCTTGAACTTGTGCGGTGCGCGGAGTCCCCGGTAGCGCAGCTCGAGGTTGATCGCCATCGCGACGGAGTCCTGCACGCCGAAGCGGCACCAGGTCGACCCGACGCAGCTCTTGACCGTGCGGAGGGACTTGCCGTATGCCTGGCCGGACTCGAACCCGGCCTCGACGAGGATCTTCCAGATGTCGGGAAGCTGTTCCAGGCGGGCGCCGAACAGGTCGATGCGTTGGCCGCCGGTGATCTTGGTATAGAGGTTGAAGTCGGCGGCGACCTCGGCGATGACCTTGAGCTTGGCCGGCGTGATCTCCCCGCCCGGGATCCGGGGCACGACCGAGTACGTGCCGTCCTTCTGCATGTTGGCGAGGGCGCGGTCGTTGGTGTCCTGCAGGGCGCCGCGGCCGCCGTCGAGGATGTACCCCGAGGTCTGCGTCGCGAGGATCGAGGCGATCACGGGCTTGCAGATGTCGCAGCCGAGTCCGCTGCCGAACCGGCCCATGATCTCGTCGAAGTGGGTGAGCTGCAGGATGCGGACGGATTCGAAGAGCTCGCTCCGGCTGAGCGCGATGTGCTCGCAGAGGGCGTGCGAGACGGCGATGCCTGCCCGGGTCAGTTCCGTCTCGAGGATCTTCTTGACGAGGGGAACGCACGAGCCGCACTGGGTGCCCGCGCGGGTGCACGCCTTGAGCGGGCCGAGTTCGGTGCAGGCCTCGGTGTGCTCGTCGCCGCGGATGGCGGAGCGCACAGCGCCGACCGAGACGTTGTTGCAGGAACAGAGCTGCACGTCGTCCGGCAGGTCGGTGTTCGCCGGCGGCTCGGCGCCGGCCGCGGAGAGGTAGGCGCTCGGTTCGGCGCCGAGCTCGCGGCCGAGCAGGGGCCGGAGCGCCGTGTATGGCGAGGCGTCGCCGACGAAGATGCCGCCGAGGAGGGTCTTCGCGTCTCCCGTGACGACGATCTTCTGGTACAGGCCCCTGGCCGGGTCGGCGTAGACGACCTCGAGGGAGTGTTCCGCGGCGGCGAGGGCGTCTCCGAAGCTCGCGACCTCGACCCCGGAGAGCTTGAGCTTGGTGGCGTCGTCGATGCCGGGGAAGACGGCGGCGCCGCCGTGCAGCCGGTCGGCGACGACCTCGGC
>NZ_JASJVF010000401.1:0-1930 GCF_035019805.1 Cryobacterium sp. 10I1 | reverse complement strand
GAGTGAGCGGTTCGCCCTCGAAATCGACGAGCACCCAGCCCCTGCCCGGAACGAGCAGCACCTGGCCGAGGTGCAGGTCCCCGTGGATGCGCTGCAGCCTCGGCCAGGACACCTCGGCCGCTGCGGCGAACACCGCCTCGATCGCCGGGGCGTACCGGTCGAGTGCAGGCACCTCCGCGATCGCGCGCCGGGCGCGGGCGCGCAGGCCGTCGAGGACCGTGCCGACGACCTCAGCGGTCGGCTCCGCCGTCGGCATCGCGTCAGCGAGGTCGGCGTGGACTGCCGCGGTCGCGACGCCGAGGCTCCGCGCCCGCGCAGTGAAGTCCTCGTTTCTCCGTGCCGCACCGAGTACCACCCGCCAGGCGTCTTCGACGCCGGGCAGGAACTCCTGGGCGAAAGCGAGGTGGCCGCGCGCGGTGCCGCCAGGCGCGCGGGGGTCCGCCCAGTCCCCGACGATGCAACCGACGGGAAGGGGAACGAAGTGCGAGCCGGCGCGGGCGAGTGCGGACTGCACGGTGACGTCGGGGTTGTCGCCGTGGTGGAGCGCCCGGAAGACCTTGCAGATCACGGGAGTGAGTGCGCGACCGTCAGGACCCGCGAGTTCGTAGATGATCGAGGTGTTGGACTGCTCTCCCCGGAGCACGTGACTCGACACGACGGTCGGCTCGACACCCTCCGGCGCGACTCCGTCGCCGGGTACACCTCCGGGTACACCGCCGGCGAGGCCGTTGGGAAGGGTCTCGCCTTCCGCGACCGAGCATCCGTCTGCACCAGGGCCTGACGTGCCGCGACGCAGGATCAACAGGAGCAGCGCCCGCGCATAGGCCGGATCCGCCGGAGCGTCATAGACGAACTTTCGCCGCCCGTCCGCTCCGGTAAGGGTCGTGATGAGGGCCGCCTCGCCGCCAGGGAGAGCCACCTCCCGCTCGGTCACGGGAAGCTGGTAGACCGTCCGGCGAGGGTCGCCGGCGTCGACGACGCAGTCGGTGCGGATCAGCACCCCCGGCTCGCCGGAGGGCAGCGACCAGCCGCCCACGCGCGCCAGCGCCACCGGGCGGCCCGTGTCCGCGAACCAGCGCTGGCGGGCGGCCCAGGAGCTCACATCTTCGGGCACTGCGGATCCGAGGCCATTCCCAGTCATGCCGCCAGCGTACGCCAGCGGCAGAGTGTGGCCCGCAGACATCCTGATCAGCTTGGAAACACCAGTGCCCAGCCGATGTTCATGGGGCAGAACTGTCATTTGACGGCGTATTCACAGGAAAGTGATAGCGTCCGGAAAGCCCTGATCCATAACTTCGATCCCGGTGGGCCCCACGGAGAGTCCCCGGAACCGGAGACTCATGTTCTATACCTACCTGCGTCGGGAACTCGCGGGCCGTCGCAAGCAGACCGCCATCGTCGCGATCGGCATGGCCCTCGCCATCGCGCTGGTCATCATCGTCAACTCGGTGTCGAGCGGAGTCCAGCTCGCCCAGGCATCCGTTCTCGAGTCCGTGTACGGCGTCGGCACCGACATCACCGTGAGCCAGGCCCCTGCTGCCGCCGCGACGCCGGGCACCGGAAACGGCGCGCCCCAACGCTTCGACTTCGGTTCGGCGGACGGTGCCGCAGCGGACGGAACCACGACGATCAGCCGCAGCAGGCTCACGGCTGAACGCGGGACGGAGACCTTCGCCTCGACCGGTCTCGACTCGGTGCGCGCGGTTCCGAACGTCAGTGCGGCCGCTGCGACGCTCCTGCTGAGCAACTCCACCTTCAGCGGCGCCCTCCCGACCCGCAGCCAGGGCGCCACCCGGCCATCGACCGGCCAGGGCGCTCCGTCAGGCCAGAGCGCTGAGACGCCGCCGACGGGTGGCCCCGACGGTGCTGATCACGGTCACCTTCGGAACCTCAGAGCGGATGACCCCGGTCTTCGATGCAAGCAGGGCGC
>NZ_JASJVF010000400.1:0-1936 GCF_035019805.1 Cryobacterium sp. 10I1 | reverse complement strand
CGGACTGATCAAGGAGATCACCGAGCGCTCGGGAGGCACATGGCGCCCGAGCCCCGGATCGGTGTACCCGACGCTGCCAGAACCGCCGTGGATGAGCAGGGTGTCCGCCGATCCCAGTCCGAGGGAGCGGAGCGCCTGGTAGGCCGTACCGGCCGGCACTCCGAGGGCCGCGGCCTCCGCCCAGCCGAGTGCGTCCGGCTTGCGAGTGAGCTGCGCGGGGGTCGCTGTCAGGTGGCTGGCATAGGCGCCAGCGGCGCCGAGCACGATCACGGCGTCCCCGACCGACCAGCCGGTCACGCCGGCGCCGACCTCGACGATCCGCCCGGCGGCGTCGGAGCCCGGCCGCCTCGGCGTCGTGATCGGGCCCGTCGGGCGGATGGCCCTGCGGATCTTCCAGTCGATCGGGTTCACGCCCGCCGCCCGGACCGCGACCACGACTTCGCTGGCGGATGCCCGGGGCTCGGCCACCTCGACCAGCTCGAGCACCTCGGGTCCGCCGAATTTGCTGTACTGAACGATCTGGGCCATGGGGTCTCCTCGAGCCGGTGGAGGGCGGAATGACAACCCCCTCCCGCATTTTGACACCTCTGCGCCTCCGCAATAGTCTGGGCATCAGCTTGGAAACGTTTCCACTTGACGCAGTCCCGGCAGGGCAGGGGGTGCAGTGATGGTCACGATCACCATCAAGGACGTTGCCGCGCTCGCCGGCGTCTCCGTCGCGACGACGTCCCGGGTGCTCTCCGGAAACCCCGCCACCTCGGCGGACGCCCGCTCCCGGGTGCAGGCGGCCGTCGCGGAGCTCGACTATCGGCCGAACGCCCAGGCCAGGGCGCTCCGGTCCACCCGCACGCACGCGATCGGCCTGCTGGTGCCGGATGTCCGGAACCCGTTCTTCGCGGACCTCGCCCACACGGTCGAGCAGGCTGCCCTCGTGCACGGCTTCGTGACGCTGCTCGGCAACGCGAACGAGCGGAAGGACCAGCAGGACCGGTACCTCGACAACCTGATCGCCCGGCGCGTCGACGGCATCATCGTCGCGCCGCTCGGTGACGGGAGCGGCAGCATCCGCTCGGTCGTCGGACGGGAGATCCCGGCCGTCTTCATCGACCGCACCATCGAGGGCATCGACCTGCCGAGCGTCACGACGGACAGCGACACCGGGATCCGGGAGGCGGTCGATCATCTCGCCGCGCTCGGGCACACCCGGATCGGCTACATTGCCGGGCCGCAGTCCACCTCGACCGGCCGTGAACGCTACGCGAGCTTCGTCCGGGCCGCCGGCGACCGGGGCCTCAGCCTCGACCCAGCGCTCATCGTCTTCGGCGACTTCCAGCCCGAGAGCGGCTCGGCCGCCGTGCGCACCCTGCTCGCACTCAATGAACCGCCGACCGCGCTTCTCGTCGCGGACAGCCCGATGGCGTTCGGCGCGATCGGCGCGATCCAGAAGCTCGGCCTCCGGATCGGCACCGACGTCGTCCTGGTCTCCTTCGACGACATCGACTGGCTCGCCCTGCTCGATCCGCCCGTGAGCGTCATCGCGCACAGTGTCGCGGACATGGGCCGGATCGCCGTCGACATGCTCAGGACCGTGATCGACGGCGGCACGCCGGAGTCCGTGCGCCTGCCCAGCCGGTTGATCATCCGGGGCTCCTCCGCGACCCCGGTCGATCCCAGTCGATCCCGCTAGGCTCGGCGCGTGACCGAATCCTTCCGTTCCCTGTTGCGCTCCCTGCCGGACTTCCCGGCCTCCCTCCCGCCCTTCGACGCGAAGGCCGCCGAGTCCGATCCCGCCCGGCTCTTCCAGGTCTGGCTTGCCGCCGCCCTCGCCGCCGGGGTGCCGCAGCCGCACGCCTTCAGCCTCGCCACGACGACCGCTGCCGGCCAGCCGTCCTCACGGATGCTGATCCTCAAGAACATCGACGAGGCCGGCTGGCAC
>NZ_JASJVF010000399.1:0-1967 GCF_035019805.1 Cryobacterium sp. 10I1 | reverse complement strand
AGCGCGCATTTCGCCGTCGAGGCACTCGTCCGGCTCGACGGTGCCGAGAACCAGATGCACATCGTTCCTGGCGAAGGCAAGCTGGCTCGCGAGCCAGTTCTCCGGGACGGCTGAATCGGCATCCGTCGACGCGATCCAGGTACGACCCGTGAAGTCCGCAGGGGTCTTCAGGACGCCGCGGACGCCCGCACGCCGTGCCGCACCGACGCCTCCCGTGTCACTGCGGACCAGATGCACGCCCGGAAAACCCGCGGCAATGGTCTCGGTCCCGTCCGTACAGCGGTCGAGCACGATCACGACCGACACGATCGGCGGCGCCGGATCGAGGGTCGCGACCACGGGCTCGATCGCGGCCCCCACCGCGGCGAGGCACCGAGGAAGCAGTTCCTCCTCGTTGTGCGCGGGGATGACGATGACCAGGTGGTCGATTTCACCGGGCCCGATCATGGGACGAGTCCCTCGTGCTGGGCCACGGATCGTGCCGGCTCGGGCTGCCACACCTCAAGCAGGAAGTCACTTTCGCGATGCTCGACGGTGCGCACGAGGCCGGGCACCGTCGCGAGCATGTCGTGGACCCGGTCGCCGCTGAGCGGATACTCGGGAACCGGATGCCTCCAATGGCAGGCGAGGAGGACTCCGCCGGGGGCGAGGCTGTCCCGGCAGCGCTGGAAGAACCGTTCCAGGTCTGCGGTCGCCAGGTAGTAGCCGACTTCGGATACGACGATGAGGTCGAAGACTCCGGAGGGCCATTCACCGGGCAGGGTCATCCGTGCGAAGCGGACGCCGGGGCGCCCGGCGAGCCGTTCGCGGGCAATCGAGAGCGGTTGCTCCGCGATATCGACGGCCATCACGGTGTCGCACCGGGCGGCGAGGTCGGCCGTGAATACTCCGATCGAGCAGCCGAGCTCCAGGGCGGCACCGAATCGTTCGCGCGGCAGCGCAGCGAGGGTCAGCGCGCGTTTCCGACGTTCGTACCAACGCGTCTCGAAGCCCCACGGGTCTCGCGCCTCCCGGTAGAACTCGTCGAAGAAAGATCTCGCCAGGCTCGCTGTCCCGCTCGCATCCGGGGACGGTGCCTCCGCTGCGGTGCCGTCGACGAATATCTCGAAGCCCCTCGCGAAATGGGCGGCCATCGCCGGCGGCACGACGGCCTCGTCTCCGGGTTCGTCGGACAAGGGCAGCACCTGGCTGCGGTGCAGCGCGAGCGCCTGCAGCTTCCGCGCGTGGTCCTCGGGAGAGAGATCGAACCTGCGGATCAGGCCCAGCGGCCATTCCCCGTCCGGTGTCGACCAGTGCCAGGCCCAGATCGGGTACTCGAGCAGGCGGGCGCCCGACCATGCCGCTCCGGCCGCTGCCACGTCGCCGGCGAGCGCGTGGTCGGGATGCCCGTCGGCCCGCCACGGTGCGACAATCCAGGTGCCCGCGGCTGAGCCTTCCGTGATCTTCTCCGCGCCGGAAGACGGCGGCCCGAGCACGGATGCCAGCGCCCGCGCCGCCGCCTCCCTGTTCCTCTCGAGGTCGCCGTCCGGCAGTCCGGCGAAGTGCAGGCGAGCGGATGGCGCCAGGTGCGCCACCGCATCCGTCACCTCTGTCCTGCGCACACGTGAAAGGCGACCCTGGCTATGCGTCGGGGATTCCGGATGGGACGCTTCACCGTCGCTGAGGACAAGGACATCGACCGGGATCCCGCGTCGCGTCGCACCGGAGAGGAGCCCGCCGGCACCGAGGGTCTCGTCGTCGGGATGCGCCGCGACGATGATCAGCCGGGCGAGGTCGTCGAGGTCAAGCCGCGCCGCAGCCGTGATCCAGGGAGCGCCGGCCCAGGCCTGCTCGGCGGTGCCGAGGTCCCGGTGGCTGAAGATCACCACGGTGAGACTCCGCGAGCACCATCGAGCAGCAGAGCTCCAAGCCTGGCCTCGTCGCGTTCAGCGTGATGCTGTCGAATGTACAACTGCAGATCGGCGACA
>NZ_JASJVF010000398.1:0-1972 GCF_035019805.1 Cryobacterium sp. 10I1 | reverse complement strand
CCATCTCCGTCTCCCCGGGCGCTTGGGGCGCGGGTCGCACGTCTCTTAAGCCTACCGATCCTTGACGGCAAGGTCGGTGCCTGCCGTTAGAGTGGCTGGCGTGAACCGGACCGACCGCCTCTATGCGATCGTGGAGGAACTGCGCGCGGTCGCGCCACGCCCACGCAGTGCGGGATGGCTGGCCGGGCGCTTCGAGATCAGCTCGCGCACGATCGAGCGCGACATCAGTGCACTGCAACAGTCCGGGGTGCCGATCTGGGCCGAGCACGGGCGCACCGGCGGCTATTGTCTGGACCAGCGGCGGACACTTCCACCGGTGAACCTCACCCCGGACGAGGCCGTCGCCCTCTCCGTCGGTCTCCGACTGCTCGAGGAAACGCCGTTCCGGGCCGCCGCACGCTCCGCCCTGCCCAAACTCCTGGCCGCGATGCAGGCTGACGACGCGCGTGCCGCACGGGAGCTGGCCGGGCGCATCCACCTGCTCGGCGACGGGCATCCGCTCCCGGCGGTTCCGCACAGCGTGGCGAGCGCCCTGTCGACCGGCCGGGTGCTGCGCCTCGCCTACCGGGACACGGCAGGCGCCCTGACCCGGCGCGACGTCGAACCGCTCGGCTACGTCGGATCGCCGACGCACTGGTACCTGCTCGGCTGGTGCCGGCTGCGCGACGGCGTGCGCGCCTTCCGCGTCGACCGGATCGTGTCCGTGTCGGTGACGGCAGAGACGCCCGATCCCCGCCCGCTGGCCAGGGACGATCTGGACATCCCGTACGGCGTCGTCACCCGGCTCGACCTGGGGTAGGCGACGGGCACACGGCGGTGGCCGGTGTACACGCCGGCATCGCGGCCAGGGCCCTGGGCCTGAGTCTGAGCCCGGCCCTACCGGTCGTGGCCGGCGAACCTGGCGGCGGCGTCCGCTGTCACGGGTGTGAAGAAGTTGAGCAGAGTACCGTCGGGGTCGCGCACCAGCAGGGACCGGTTGCCCCAGGGCATGGTTGTTGGCACGGTGACGACATCGGTGAGCCAGGGGGAGAGCCTGGCGTATTCGGCGTCGACGTCCGCGACGAGGAACTCGATGATCGCGGTGTGGTTGTCGGCCGGGCGCGCGGCTCCGGGCCCGAAGAGGCCGACGGTCCGCGTGCTGCCGATCGCCAGAGTCCCTGTCGGGGTGCGTATCTCGGCGAAGTCATCGGTCGACGAGCTGGCCGGTGTGCGGAGTGCGCGTTCGTAGAAGGCGACCAGGCGCTTCACGTCGTCGGTGATCAATCGAACGGATACGAGGTTCATCGGTACGGTCCTTGTCTGGCCGGGAGCATCCCGGCAGGAGCCAGTCTCGAGCCCGCGTGCGACAACCCCCTGTCGGTGTTTAACGGCAGAATCCGATCGAATAGGGTCGAGGCATGGAATTCGCCGCAGCGCCCCGACTCTCCGGAACCCGCGTCACCCTCGAGCCACTCGCCCCTGAGCACGCGGCCGAACTCGCCGTCGCCGTGGCGGAGGGCGAGCTGTGGCGTGCCTGGTACACGGCGGTCCCGCGGCCGGAGGCCATGGCCGCGGAGATCGACCGGCGCCTCGCGCTCGCCGCGTCCGGGCAGATGATGCCGTGGGGCATCCGCCTGACCTCGACGGGGGCCATGGTCGGCATGACGACCTTTATGCACCCGAGCCCCGACCAGCAGCGGCTCGAGATCGGCTCGACGTGGCTGGGAAAGAGCGCCCAGGGCACCGGCGCCAACCGGGAGGCGAAGCTGCTGCTGCTCGGGTATGCCTTCGAGGAGCTCGACTGCATCGCGGTCGAGTTCCGCACGCACTGGCACAACCGGCAGTCCCGCGCCGCGATCGCAGCGCTCGGTGCGAAGCAGGACGGCGTGCTCCGCAGCCACTCCGTCGGGCCGGAGGGCGCCGTGCGCGACACCGTGGTGTTCTCGATCATCGCTGCCGAGTGGCCGGCCGTGCGCCTCGGCCTCCGCGAGGG
>NZ_JASJVF010000397.1:0-1975 GCF_035019805.1 Cryobacterium sp. 10I1 | reverse complement strand
GCCCGGGCGCAACGCTGGGAACCCGTCGAGATCATCAAGGCCCTCTTCGTTGAGGAAGTCACCGGCCGGTCCCGGTCAATGCTCGCGACCAGGCGCCGGGCCGCGGGGTTCCCAACGGGGAAAACGTTCGACACGTGGGATGAGGCCGCGTCCTCGATCCCGGCCCCGACGCAGCAGGCCCTCCGCACGTTGGAATGGATCGGCCGGAAGGAGAACGTCGTCGTTTGCGGGCCCTCCGGGACTGGGAAGACGTTCTTCCTCGAGGCCCTCGGCCAGCAAGTCGTCGAGGCCGGGATGCGAGTCGCCTGGTTCCGCCTCGAAGACCTCGGTGCTCTCGTCCGCGCGCACCGCGCCGACGACTCCGTCGGCCGGGTCGTGGCCCGGATCCTGCGCTCGGATCTGATCGTGATCGATGACATCGGGCTGCTCGAAGTCGGGGCCGACGCCGCCGAGGGCCTCTATCGACTCGTCGATGCCGCCTACGAGAAACGCTCCATCGCAGTCTCGTCGAACCTGCATCCAGCAGGCTTTGACGAGCTCATGCCCAAGACCCTCGCGACCGCGACCGTTGACCGGCTCCTGCACCACGCCCACGTCTGCCAGACCTCGGGCGACTCGATCCGCCTCACGCAGGCCCTCGCCGGGAAAGGCGTCACGAAGATGAGCTAGACCAACTACGACCGCGCATGGCCAACGCCACCAACACCCAGGTGGGCAGATCTGTTGGCCATGACCGGGCAGTTCTCGTGGCCACCAGCGGGCAATTCTGCTGGCCGCCTACGGGCAGTTCCAAATGGCCATTGACAATCCCTCGGGTCCTCGGGTTCTAGGGCACTCGAATGCAACCCAGACCAGCGACTTCTGTGCATTCATCACCACTCGTGGGAAAGCACCACTTGGATATCGGCGAAGACGCCGGTCGACAGCACCTCAGCTGCCAGTTTGCTCGGTGTTGGCATCGCTGGCACGCTTGGCAGCGTCGTGCTGGAGTGGCGGCTACCAGCGTGGAGAACTGGAGATCGCCGGTTAGAGGGAGCTTCCCAAGGGGTTGAGGGGGTGCAGGTTGCGGTCGAAGTCGTATCGGAGGAGTTGCCCGGTCGGGAGTTCAGCGTCACGGGTCTGCCGAGCATTGCTGTCGTTGAGAACGATCCGTAGTTGAGCAATAACGTGCGGATCTGCCATGAGAAGTATGGTTTGCCGGTCGGACAGCAGGGGACTGCCCCGGGTTTGGTTGACTCCTGACCTGTGGAGATTCGTCTTCGCTGGAAAGATGTCATCATGCCCAAGCCTTACCCACCCGAGTTCCGCCGCGATGTTGTCGCGGTCGCCCGGAAGCACGAAGCCCCGCTGAATCAGATCGCGAAGGACTTCGGGATCTCGGAGTCCTGCCTGGCGAACTGGCTCAAGAAAGCCGACGTCCAAGAAGGCGTCAAGCCCGGCGTGACCGAGAAGGAATCCGCGGAACTGCGCGATGCCAGGAAGCGCATCCGGCTGCTCGAGCAGGAAGCCGAGGTCATGCGGCGGGCCGTGGCCTATCTGTCCCGGGACGTCAACCCAAAATGATCTACCCGCTGGTCCGTGAACTGGCCGTCGACGGTGTCCCCGTCACGGTGACCTGCCGGGTGTTGCGCTTCTCCAAACAAGCGTTCTACCAGTGGAAGCGCAACCCTATCTCCCAGCGCGACTGGGACGACGCCCACCTCACCAACGCCGCCTGGGACGCTCACCGGGACGACCCTGCGTTCGGATACCGGTTCATCGCCGACGAGCTCCACCAGGCGGGCCTCAGCGCCAGCGAGAACCGGGTCTGGCGGCTGTGCTCGCAGCAGCGGCTCTGGTCCGTGTTCGCGAAGAAACGCGGCCTCACGCGCAAGGCCGGCCCACCCGTCCACGACGACCTCGTCGAGCGGAAATTCACCGCGACACGCCCGAACCAGCTTTGGCTGACCGACATCACCGAACACCGCACCGACGA
>NZ_JASJVF010000396.1:0-1984 GCF_035019805.1 Cryobacterium sp. 10I1 | reverse complement strand
GCTGGTACACCGTCGTGAGCCGCGGGGTCGACAGGCGGCCGGTCTCGATGCCGTCGAAGCCGGTCACGATCACGTCCTCCGGCACCCGCACGCCCGCCGGCACGAGCACGTCGAGCATGCCGAGCGCGGTCCGGTCGTTCGCGCAGACGAGGGCCCGCGGCATCCGCCCGGTGGTGAGCAGCGTTTCGGCGAGCCGGCGGGCACGGATGCGGGAGAAGTCGCCCTGCAGGATCGTCGCGGCGGCGGGGTCGAGGCCCGCCCCCTCGAGAGCTTCGACGAAGCCCTGGTACCGCTCGGAGCTGTCGGGTGAGTCGGCGGGGCCGGCGACGAAGGCGAGGTCGGTGGTGTCGCCGCTCTCCAGGAGGTGCGCGGTGAGCGCCCGCATGCCTTCCCGGTTGCTGACGCTGACGTGGTCGAATTCCATCTCGGCGCATCGGCGCGGGCCGCCGATCAGTACGACGGGGATCCGCCGCGAGACGTGCTTGAGGAGTTCGTCAGGGACGCTTCCGGCGAGCACGGCCACCGCGTCGACCCGCCCGGCGATGTCCCGCAACATGTCGGCGGGATTGGCATCCCTGCCGACGCCGACCATGAGGGCGAAACCGTGGCGCCAGGCCTCGCGCTCGCTGCCGCGCAGCACCCCGTCGAAGGAGAGGTTCGGCGGGGCGACCTCGCTGCCGCCGGCCCTGTCGACGACCATCGTGACCGACAGGTCCTGCACGAACGGGGCTTCTCCCCGGTCGTCCTCGTCGTCGATGCCGGGGAAGAACAGGCCGAGGACGCCGGTGCGCTGGGCCGCGAGGCACCGTGCACTGGCGCTCGGCACGTAGCCGAGGGCCTGCACGGAGTCGAGGACCCGCTCCCGGGTCGACTCGCGCACGTCATGCGGACGGCGCAGCACCCGGGACACCGTCGCGATCGACACCGCCGCGTGGGCGGCTACGTCGTAGACGGTCGCAATCTTCACTCAGCGTCCGGAACCGGCACCGGATGCCGCGCGCTTGGCGCGCCGGGTGAGCCCGTGCACCGCGGCCTGGAACTCGCGGGCGGCGAGCGGCCGGCCGGGCAGCCGGGGCCGGTCCGTGGCCGGCAGCCGCAGGCCGTCGAGCACGATCGCAAGCTGCCTGCGCCACTGGCCGGTGTGGCCGCCGCCGTGCGTGCCGAGGGAACCGACCATGGTGACCAGAACCGCGAGATCGACCGCGTCGACATCCGCCCGGAGTGCACCGTCCTTCTTGGCGCGGGCGACGAGGCCGGCGATCACGGCCTGGAACTCGGTGCCCTTGCCGCTGCCCGGGTCGATGACCTCCATGCGCTTGAGAATGTGCGGGAGCGCCGGATCGGCGACAAGCCACTCGGCGACACGCTCCATGTAGAGCTCGATGCCGGCCCAGGCCGTCGGAGCAGCGGCGATCTCATCGCGGACGGTCGCGAGTTCGGCAAGCGCGATGTCGTAAAGAGCGCGCACGAGGTCGTCCCTGGTCGGGAAGTTTCGGTAGAGCGTGGCCACGCCGACGTCTGCGCGGCGGGCGATCTCCTCGAGCGAGGCGTCGACCCCGTTCTGCGCGATGAGAGCCCGCGCCTCGACGATCAGGCGCTCTCGGTTCTGCCGGGCGTCGCGCCGACGCGGTTGAGCGCCGTCCTGCGGGGTCGGTTCGGACGAAGTCATGGAGACGATTGTAAGTCCCCCAGCTATGACGAGTCGGAGGGAATCCTCCACGTCGCCTGTGCCTGCGCCCGGAATCCCTCGTCCGGGATAGAATCTCGCCGGAGAACCGGGTCTCACATGCGAACCCGTGAATCTCGCCGGAGAACCGCAGTGGTCCGACCGACGGCCCGCAGCATCCCTGAGAACCGAGGACTCCCGATGACGCCTCCCCCCGATCCGAGCCGCACCGCCGGCGAGGGCACGGATGCCCACCTCGTCTTCGCCCGCCGGATGGACCGGATCGACGGGCTGGCCCACTACCGTCGGCAGTTCGTG
>NZ_JASJVF010000395.1:0-2001 GCF_035019805.1 Cryobacterium sp. 10I1 | reverse complement strand
GCGAGGCCGGCCGCGGTGACCTCCGCGGCGGAAGCGCGCAGCCAGACCTCGTGCATGGCCGGCGTCGAGGCTGCCCTCGAGCGCTGCGTGCAGGGCGGCGCGCAGCGGATGCTCCGGGTCAGCCTGGATCGCAACGGCGAGCGCCTGCGCCTGCCCGCCATAGTTCCCGGCGAGAGCCGACGTGGCGATGAATTCGGCGGCGGCGGTGCGGTCCCCGTCCGAGGCCTGCGTGAGGGTGGTCAGGTCGGCCTGCAGATTCGCAGGCAGGCTCGCAAAGAGCTCGGCGTGATCGGAGATCGTCGCGGCGACCTTCTGGGCCTTCTCGCCGAAGTCCCGTCCGTGCGCGAGGTCCCCGCGCAGCTCGTGCGCGACGGAGCTGAAGAACGAGGCGCCCGGGGTAGCGGGGGCGGATGCCGACGGGGTCGACGGGGTGCCCGGTTCGGCGGTTCCGCCCAACGGGCTGGCCGTTGCTCCCTGCATGCCGGTGCCGAGCAGGGCACCCGCGGCGAGCACGGAGGCGGCGCCGATCGTGAGGCGCTTCTTTCGAGAGGTGGCGGTAGCCGAGGAGTTCTTGTTCTGGGTCACAGTTATTCCTTTCGATTGCGTGCGGCCGACGGTGGGTGCAATCCAGGGCGGGCCCGGATGGCGAACCGATGCCGGCAGCACGTGGCGAGTCTAGGCAGCCGGGTCGGCCAGACCCTCCGTGTCTGCTGGGTGCCCGGCCCAGGAGACGGATGAGTGCTGCCAGGACTTCCCGCCCGATGTCGGCCGTCGTCCGGCAGGCATCCAGGGTCAGGTTGCCGCTCTCACCGGGCGTTTCCGGGGCCGGTCCAAGCGCGCGACTCTCCGTGGATGGCGACACCGGGTCCGGGCCCGGCGGTGCAGGAATTACGCTCTCGGCTGAGTCGGCGGCCGCAGCGTGTCCCTCGTTGGGGGACTAGTGCTCAACGTGAGGATGTGTCACCATAGACAGAATATCTCATTACCTGGTTCCACCCGTTGAGTCTGACGAACAGTCAGCTCCGGCGACGTACGCGCGACACTGAAGTGATTTGACACTGGAGTTACCGGGTTCAGCACCACGATCTGGTACTTCGGAGTCCCCTTAAATGAACAAGAATCACCTGGCGGCAGCGCTTGCGCTTTCGCTGGCTATACTCGGCCTCATCGCCCCCACGAACGTTTCTTCCGCCCAGGCGGCGACGCCGTCGTCCGTCAAGGTCGTCGACTCCGCAAACATCATCACGGACCCGGCCTGGTTCACACAGGCGTACAACGAGGGTATCCGTCTCTACGTGATGCACTCGACAGCGTGGGGAAGCTGCGCCCCCTGGGAGCACACACAGGCCCAGCTGAAGATGGCGCTCGACGCCGGCCTCAAGATCGCCGTCTACACCCGGGATGCGACGTGCTGGCAGGGCGGGATCGCCGCGGCCGGCCCGTACCAGTCGCAACTGCAGTTCTTCGCTCTCGACGTCGAGAGCGGCAGCCCGCCGGTCACCCGCGCGATGGTCGACGGGGTGCGCGCGATGGGTGTGCGGCCGGTGATCTACAGCGGTTCGGGGATGTGGCCGAGCATCATGAACAACAGCGGCGCCTTCGCCGACGTGCCGCTCTGGGACACCAATGCCGGTGCGGTGAACTACAGCGGCTGGCTCGCCGATACGGGCGCGCCCGCTGCGGTGTCATACGGCGGCTGGAACACCGCCGCGAATCCGCGGATCGGCGTGCAGCAGAAGTTCGAGCACAACCTGAACGGCGTCCTCGTCGACCTGAACTCGTTCGACGCGACCTTCCTCGGCCTCGGTGCCACGGCGCCCGTGGCGCCCGTGGTCGTGGCGCCTGCGCCGACGCCGACGCCGACGGCCACTCTCACCCCGACTCCGACTCCCACGCCGGCGCCGGCGAAGGTTCGGATCCACCACCGGCGCTGACGCGCGCATCCGCTCGCCCGCCGGACCGAGCGCGGGCGTTCCGCCGCCACGCGGGTGGTCGACCACC
>NZ_JASJVF010000394.1:0-2012 GCF_035019805.1 Cryobacterium sp. 10I1 | reverse complement strand
CGGCATCTCAGCCTGGTGGAGCCGTCCCTGCCCGAGGTGTATGACGCGATCCGGGAGGCGGACCGGGAGATGAACCGGGCCGCCGCGAAGCGGGCGGCCGCGATCTATGCGGCGCAACGGGTGCTCGCGGACGTGGGCCGGGCCCGGGCGGAGGCCGCAGAACGCGCCGGCGGGCCGCGAATGCCGTGGTCTCCGGAAGAAGCCACGAAAGAGGAATTCACCTGCGAGGTCGGCGCCCTGCTGCGGCTCCCGCGCCGGACGGCGGAGACCCTGATCGAAGCCAGCCGGACACTCGCCGAAGACCTCCCCGCAACCCGGGAGGCCCTGGCCTCCGGGGCGATCAGTTACCGGCACCCGCAGGTGATCATGGAGCAGGCCTGGGGTATCCGAGTCGATGATGACCCGGAAGCGTCCGCCCGGGCCCGGGCCGTGTTCGAGGAGGTCCTCGTGCCCGACGCGGAAGTGCTGACCGTGGCGAAGCTCGCCGATCGGGCCCGAAGGGTGCGGGAACGCACCCACCCGGAAACCATCACCGCGAGGCACCAGAAAAGCGTCGAGGGCCGGCATGTGGTGTTCCAGGCCCTCAACGACGGCATGGCGTCGCTGTATCTGACCGGGGACGCGGAGAAGGTGCAGGCCGCGTACCACCGCACTCTCGACACCGCGCTGACCCTGCAGGGCCCGGACGAGGTCCGCACCCTGACGCAGATCGCGGCGGACGTGCTCACCGATGTCCTGATCAGTGGGGTCACCCCGGACGGACTCGGTGCCGGGGTGGCCGCGCAAGTCAACGTCACGGTCCCGGTGCTGACCTTGTTGGGGAAGAGCGAGGAGCCCGGGTATCTGGCCGGGTACGGACCCATCGACCCCGACACGGCCCGGCGTCTCGCGGCGGGTGCGCCGAGCTTCACCCGGCTCCTCACCCACCCGGAAACCGGCGTCGTGCTCTCCATGGGACGCGACACCTACAAACCACCCGCCGCGCTCAAGAAATGGCTGGAGGTGCGGGATGAAACCTGCACCTTCCCGGGCTGCCGGCGCTCCGCCAAACGGTCCGATCTGGACCACAGTGTGGAGTGGCAGCACGGCGGGGAGACCGACGCGATGAACCTCGCCCACCTCTGCCCGCATCACCACGCGGTGAAGAGCTACACACGGTGGTCGCCCAGGCACCTCGGCGACGGCCGCATCGAATGGACCTCCCCGGCCGGGTACAACTACATCGTCGAACCCTCCGCCGACATGAGACCACCCCGGAAACCCAAACCCGAACCGAAACCACCGGCCCCGATCGTTGACGTCTGGAACCTCGACCCCACACCCGACGACCCCGACGACCCGACACCGTTCTAGAACGCAGGGCGTTGCCCGGCAGGAAGTATTGCTCGTGGCGTGCGGTCGTGAGCCTCAAAGTCATGGTCGAATCTGGCGGACCTGCACATGTCGCAGACATGGCTGAATCTCAATGCAACAAAAAAGGGCCCCGTTCGTGAGAACGGAACCCTTCGCTGATCTGGCTTTACTGGTGCACCCCCCGGGACTTGAACCCGGAACCCACTGATTCCGAATTCTCGCGAGGCCATTACTGGGGTGCGAGGCTTTTAGAGAACGAAGTCCACATTTATTCCACACCTATGTATCGTCTGTACGAACGCTGATCGTTAGCCGAATGCGCCCAATTCGGCTGATTTTGGGAAGCTTGGCTACTTCTCTTACTGCACCGACGACCGTAAGGACCGCGCATGTACTGTCCATGCCCACACGCAGCGCAAAAGACCGTCAAGAGCATTGGTAAACCGTAGACGATCTGCTCACCGCCGCGGAACGGGGTGATGGTTCGAGTAAGCCGTCTATGGTGCCCCTGGAGGGATTCGGACCCCCAACCGTTTCCGTAGAACACAACCAAAAACGCTACCTCTCTTTTTGTGTCTCAGTTCGGGACTGCCCCGAGTTCAGTTGACTCGTTGGGTTAGTGGTTTCAGGCGGCGTTGAGGGCCATGTTTATTGTCTCA
>NZ_JASJVF010000393.1:0-2061 GCF_035019805.1 Cryobacterium sp. 10I1 | reverse complement strand
GGTAGGCGGCGCCGTTCCAGAGGCCGTGCAGGGCGACCCGTCCGGCCAGTGCAGGGCAAGGGTGCGGCACGCCCAGTCCAGTCGCCTGGCCACGCCGCGCCAGGTGTCGAAGGGCCGGGCGGAGATCCCGACCCTGAGCGTGGCGTCGAACCGCACGGACACCGAGGGCGGCAGGTGCAGGCTCAGGTCGAGGTCGTCGTGCACGTCGTTCCGCTCCCGGTGCACGAGAGTGCGCACCTCGGCCCAGACCGTGCGCCGCATCACGAAGTTCGATCCGAAGATCGGCGGCTGCGCGAGCCACAGCCCGATCAGCCGGAAGTACCCGCCGAGGTACACGAACCGCCCGAGCGCGGCCACGAGCCGCGGGCAGTCGTAGAAATCACCCGGCCCCGTGACGACGTCGACGAGGGGCTCGAGCGTGAGGATCCGCTCGACGCGCTCGATCCAGTCCGGCGGTGGCACGGAGTCGGCGTCGAGCCGCGCGATCAGGTCGCCGGACGCCGCGTCATAGCCGGCGGCGGCGGCCGGCCAGATCCCCTGCACCGGTTCGACCACGAGAACGGCGCCGGCCGCGCGGGCGACGCGCGCCGAGGCATCCGTTGAGGCGTTGTCGACGACGATGATCTCGTCGGCCTGCCGGGTCTGGTCCCCGAGTGCGGCGAGGACCGCCTCGAGGAAGACCGCGTCGTTGTAGCAGGGGATCACGACCGAGACGCAGGTCACGGTGCCCCCTCTCGCCGCGCCGATTCGGGTCGGGTACGGACTCGCCGCACATGCTACTCCCGGCCCGCCCGAGGGGGCGTCAGAGGGTGCGGCAGTGCGTGGTCAGGAAGCCGATCTTGTCCACGGTGATCGTCACGGTCGAGCCATCGTGCAGGAAGACCGGGGGAGTGCGGCTGTAGCCCGCGCCGCCGGGGCTGCCCGTGGAGATGAGCGTGCCGGGCAGCAGCGTCGAGGTCTGCGAGAGGTAGGACACGAGCTCTGCGACCGACCGCATCATGTCGCCGGTCGAGGCATCCTGCAGGATGCGCCCGTCGACGTGGGTGGTCAGCGTGAGGTCCTGCGGATCGGCGATCTCGTCGCGGGTCACCACGACCGGGCCGGTCGGGGTGAAGCCGTCGAAGGACTTGCACCGCGACCACTGCGCCTCGGAGAACTGCAGGTTGCGGGCCGTGATGTCGTTGACGACCGTGTAGCCGAACACATAGTCGAGGGCGTCACGCACCGACACGTTGCGGGCCGGGCGCCCGATGATGACGCCGAGCTCCGCCTCGTAGTCGACCTGGGTGGCGACCTCCGGGGCCCACGAGATCGTCGACTCGTGGCCGGTGAGGGAATTCGGCCAGAGTGAGAACACGATCGCGCCGGTCTCCGTCCGCAGCTTGAGCTCGTCGGAGTGCGCGGCGTAGTTGGCGCCGATCGCGATGATCTGCGGCGGCCGCAGCACCGCGGATGAGTAGCGCAGCTCCTCGAGCGGAGTGAGCGTCGCTCCGTGGGCGACCGCGTTCTCGCTGAGGGCGCGCACCCGGTCGTACTCGCCGCTGCCTCGTTCGATCAGGTCCTGCAGGTCGCGCGGGGCGTCCTCGAGGATCTCGTCGAGGAAAAGCGCGGATTCCGCGAACACCGCTGCCAGGCGGGGCGTGGACTGGCCATCAACTCTGAGGTGCGCAAACTTCACCTGCCTAGAGTAGCCGTCAATCGGGAGAGCTACGCCGCAGCCGGCCCGGGGAGCGCGGCGGCCCGCCAGAGGTGCATTCCGGCGTAGCTGCGCCAGGGCGCCCAGCCGGCGCCGTGGGCCGCGAGGGCGCGCGGGTCGCCGGGGAGGCCGAGCCGGGCTGCGCCCTGGCGGAGGGCCAGGTCGCTCGTCAGGAGGATGTCCGGGCTCCCGAGCACGCGCATGGCCACATAGCCTGCGGTCCACGGTCCGATCCCGGGCAGCGCGGTCAACGTCGCGGTCAGGGACTCCCGGGAATCCGCCGTCGACAGGGTGAGCTCTCCGGTCGCGAGCGCTTCTGCGACGCCGAGGATCGCTGCGATCCTCCTCGCCGGTCCGCGCAGCAC
>NZ_JASJVF010000392.1:0-2082 GCF_035019805.1 Cryobacterium sp. 10I1 | reverse complement strand
GCCGGTCGCTGCTGGGGGTACTGCTGCTGCGCCTCGCGCGCTTCGGCGCCGCGCGGGTCTGCGGCCGAGGGGCCAGCTGCCGGAGTTCCGGCGGCGGCCGGGCCCGCGGACGCGGTGGCCGGGCCGGACGGAGCCGCGGTGCTCGCGGGATCCGGTGCCGCGGCCCGCCGGGCCGCAGCGGGTGCGCGTGTCGGCGGTGCGGCATCCGTGCGCTTGCTCGCCACCCGGTCGAGCTCGCCGTAGAGCACGTCGCGTGCGGCGGACATCCGCACGAATTCGGTGGTCGCGGCCGCGATCGTCTCCGCGGAGGCACCGGCGAGGAGGTCGGGGTGGTGCGTCCGCGCCTGCTTGCGGAACTGCTTGTCGATTTCGGCGCGGCTCGCACCCGCAGGCACGTTGAGGATCTCGGCGGCGATCTCCGGGGTCATGACAGCGGGCCGAACGAACGGAGGTACTTGTTGTAGGCCAGGCGCTGCAGGGTGTACTTGTACTGCGGAGCGAGGGCGCGAACCCGGTCCAGCAGGCCGTCGTCGATCTCCTTCAGCCGGGAGCCCGCGCGGATCGTCAGGATCGGGCCGGCGACGATCGCCGCGACGAACACGAGGAAGAGGGGGTTGTGGGTGACCGCAAGACCGAGCACGGTCAGGAGCAGGCCGGCGACGAAGACTCCGACGCCGATCCAGAGGGACCGTTTCGCCGGGGCGAGGTTCTCCTCCGCGAAGCGCGTCCAGCCTTCCTCCGAGCGGGTCCAGAACACCCAGCCGGGAGGCGCGGGGGAGCATTCCGGAACCGGCGTCCATCCGGCAGGGGGCTCCCAGCCCTGGTTGCCCGCAACCCAGTCGAGGGTCGGCGTCGGCCACCGCGGCGGGCGCTGGAACTCCAGCGGCAACGGGTCGGGAAGCGTGGGGGCGTCGGCCATAGACCCAGATTAGTGGCATCGACGCCGGCTTCGGTCCCCTGAATGGGTGGCATCCCGGGGGGCATGGTCCGATACCCGCCGAGAATAAGTCCCCTAAAAAGGGGACACGGGCCCCCCGCGTATGCCACTATGTGTTCAGCATATTAATGCAGACGGCTACCCGACCCGAAAGTTCCACCATGTCCCACTGGTTTACCCGAATTGCTGCCGTCACCGGTGTCGCCGTTCTGTCCCTTACCCTCACCTCATGCACAAGCGTCGCCGCCCTCGTTGGCTTCGCGCCGATCGACCAGGCCAGCCAGGTCTCGGCCTCCGCCGCACCGACGGCCACCGCTACTCCGCTCGTCTTCAACTCCGTCTTCACCGACATGGGCTCGATCCACCCGACGATCCAGCTCGCGCCCCAGCTCGAGCTCCAGCTCGACATGTGGACGGAGCAGAAGACCCACGAGTGGTACACGGACAGCGACAAGCGTTTCTCGTTCGTGATCAGCGTCTTCGATCGCTCGCAGGCGCCTGAGGCGGCTTTCGGTACCAAGCGCCACGTCTACATGTCCAACGTCACGGTCACCGCAACGACGACCACGGCGAGCGGCGCGAGCACGACGCCGTTCGTGCTCAACGTGAACCCGATCGCCGCAACGCTCGACCCCGAGGCGCTCACGGGCCCCGGCGGGCTGCTCGTCACCTCGCCGAAGGGCGGCTTCCAGCTCGAGTCCAACTCGATCGGCGTGCTGACGCCGGACACCTACGGCCTGACCCTCGACTTCGCGATGACGATCGCCGGTGAGGCCACGGCCGGCGGCGGCGCGACCGTCACCCAGATCGTGCACCAGTCGATCCCGGTGGCGATCTTCAAGCGCATGTAACAACTGCATGAACAAGCGCCGGCACCGCACGCCGGCACGCCAGAAAGGCCCGGAACGGCGAAATCGCCGCTCCGGGCCTTTCCTGTTGTGCGGGCCTTTCTTGGTGTGCAGACCCGTAGGCTCACCGCAGCGGATGCCGCGGCGTCCGTCTACAGGGCGGGCTCGGTGACCGTGTTCTTCTGCAGGGTGACCGCGGTCTGCGACAGCAGGCGACCGTCGACCGTCGCGCCGGTCTTCAGGGCGACGAGGGACTTGCCGAGGACGGTGCCCTCGAAGTGCGCGGTCGTGCCGACC
>NZ_JASJVF010000391.1:0-2092 GCF_035019805.1 Cryobacterium sp. 10I1 | reverse complement strand
CTGCGGCGCCACGGGCTCACCGACGCCCGCGCCGCGCTGCTGGCCGGCAGCATCCCGGCCGAAGATGCCGCGCTCGCGTTCGACAAGGGCCTCGCCATCGCCTCGATCACCGAACGCGAGGACGCGACCGCCCTCGGCGACTTCAACCTCGTGGCGCACAGCAAAACGATCACGCGGTTCACCGCGAGCACGCACGCGGTGCGCGGCGAACTCCCCCGGGCCATCCCGGCCGAGGTGCTCGGCCTCCGCCGCTTCGACACGAACCTGGCCTCTGGGCAGGTCGGCGGCCTGCGCCGCCAGCTCGACCGGCAGCGCGGCGGCATGAGCGTGCGCGCGCTACTCGAGAACTACGGCGACCTGATCACCCAGGTGATGCCGTGCACCCTGATGAGCCCGGAATCCGTCGCCCGGTTCTTCCCCGCTCACGCGGCCCTGTTCGACATCGTCGTGTTCGACGAGGCCTCGCAGATCCGGGTGGCGGATGCGATCGGGGCGATGGGACGGGCGGCGTCCGTGGTCGTGGTGGGCGACAGCAAGCAGATGCCGCCGACGAGCTTCGCCGAGACGAGCGCGAACATCGACGACGAGGGTGACGCCGGTTTCGACGGCGACGACGGCCTGCTCGGTGCGGTCGCGGACGAGGAGTCGATCCTCACCGAGTGCGTGCAGGCGCGGGTGCCGAGCAAGTGGTTGTCGTGGCACTACCGCAGCCAGGACGAGTCACTCATCGCGTTCAGCAACCACTACTACTACGAGAGCCGGCTGTCGTCGTTCCCGGCGCCCGCGTCGAGCGCCATCGCCGACCACGGCGTCTCCCTCGTGCGCGTCGACGGCCAGTTCGAGCGGTCGGGGCGCGGCACGGCGCTTCGCACCAACCCGGTCGAGGCCCGCGCGATCGTCGACGACATCGAGCGCCGCTTCCAGGCCTCGCCCGGGGTCTCCCCCTCGGTCGGCGTGATCACCTTCAACGCCCAGCAGCGCAACCTCATCGAGAACCTGCTCCGCGACAGCGAGGACGAGCGCATCGCCCTCGCCCTGGACGAGATCGATGGCCTCTTCGTCAAGAACCTCGAGAATGTGCAGGGCGACGAGCGCGACAGCATCCTCTTCTCGATCGCGTTCAGCGCGAACGAGAAGGGTGTCGTCCCGCTCAACTTCGGGCCGCTCTCCCGGGCGGGCGGCGAGCGCCGCCTCAACGTGGCGATCACCCGTGCGCGGCGACAGGTGGTGCTCTATGCGAGCTTCGACCCGGCAGTGCTGCGCGCCCAGGACACCAGCTCGGTCGGCATCAAACACCTCAAGGCCTACCTCGAGATGGCGGGCGCCGAGGCGTTGAGCACGGATGTCCGCCGCACGTCCACCGTGGACCGGCACCGCGACGACATCGCGGCCGCACTCCGCGCCGCGGGGCACGTCGTGCAGACCGACGTCGGGCTCTCCGACTTCCGGGTAGACCTCAGCCTCGCCTCGGCAACGGACCCGGGTCGGCCGCTCGTCGCGGTGCTGCTCGACGGGCCGAACTGGCGTGCGCGGCGCACGGTCTCCGACCGCGACGGCCTGCCCGTGGACGTGCTGCAGGGCATCATGCGCTGGCCGGGCGTCGAGCGGGTCTGGCTGCCCGAGTGGCTGCACCACCGCGACGAGACGGTCGCCCGGCTCGCGGGGGCGGTCGAGGCCGCGACTGAAGCTGCAGCCGCGGCCGACGTGGCCAGGGAGCTGGACCTCCCCGCGGGCGTCGAGCCCGCAGCAACCATCACCGAAACGCCACGGGATGCACCCGAGGTACTCGTCGCATCCCGCGCGGTGTCCGCCCCGACTGTACCGTTGGCCAACACGAGTGCGACCACGAGTTACCTCGCGCTCGACTACGCCGAGTGGTCCCCCGGGCGTCTCGGCACGGTCGACGTGCTCGACGCCTTGCCGCGGACCGCGGCCGCGGCGAACGTGCAGTCCGCGATTCGTGCGGCGGTCACGGCCGAGGGGCCGATCCACAGCGCCCGGCTGACCAAGCTCGTGGCAGGGGCGTTCGGGCTCGACCGGGTGAACCAGGCGCGGGCGGCATCCATCGTGCGGTGCGTGCCCGCGGACTTGA
>NZ_JASJVF010000390.1:0-2097 GCF_035019805.1 Cryobacterium sp. 10I1 | reverse complement strand
GACCGTCCCGCTGACCGTCCGGAGCGCCCCAACACTTCGCGGGCAACGCATGCATTGACTAACCTCTGTCCACGTCCGACCTCGCGAACTGCTGTGAGGAGGCACACCGAACTTCTACACTCGACAAGACCTATTACGCTGAGGGAAACCCGATGTCAACAATGTGGACGGCCGTGACTCTCCGGACGGACGATGTTTTGGGCCAAACTTTTGTTGTCGTGGTCAAACGTGACCAGCACGGCCACGTTCCAACGGTCCTCGTCAACCCAATCGACACCGCCGGCCGCAGGCTGCCGGGTGTTTGGCTGAGCGAGGCTTCTCACCACACTGTCTACCGGCGCCTGCCAGAGAATCCCTCACTCTAGGAGTGCGGTTCAGTTCTCGTTCAGTGCTTCCCCTCCGCGATCCCCCCTTATGGTCGACGCCGCCACCACGCCTGTCGTGACCGGGTCTCCTTCATGGCTGCATTTGGCATCGCGGCGCCCAACCGAACCTACGGGGAATCTGCTGTGCGGATGGCCGCCGCGGGTGTCAGTGCGTGAATCCGGGTTGCTGCCCTTCGACCGGCATCGGCCCCTCGAGCCTGTCGAGGTAGGCCGTCTCCTGCTCGATGACGGTGAGCAGGCGTGCGGCCAGGTCCATGCTGAGCCCGTTGCGCACAACGATGCGTTGCACCGTCATCTCGGACAGGTCGTCGGGCATCCGGTAGGCGGGAACGAGCCAACCATGGGAACGCAGCCGGTCCGAGAGGTGGAACAGGTTCCAATTCCGGGTGTGGCCGGGGGTGAGCCGCCACGCGAACACCGGGATATCGGAACCGTCATTCCACAGGGTGAAGGCGCCGATCTTCTCGATGCCGCGCGCAAGGAATCGTGCCACGTCCTGGGACACCTGCTGCACGGCACGGTATCCCTCGAACCCGAGCCGGAGGAAGAGGTAATACTGCAGGAGCACCTGCGCGCCGGGACGGGAGAAGTTGAGAGCGAACGTGGGCATGCTCCCGCCGAGGTAGCTGACGTGGAAGACCAGGTCCTCCGGCAGCAGGTCCTTCGAACGCCAGACGATCCAGCCCAGGCCGGGGTATACGAGACCGTACTTGTGCGCGGATGTGTTGATCGAATGCACCCGTTCCAACCGGAAGTCCCAGGCCAGTTCCGGCTGCAGGAAGGGCGCGATCATGCCCCCGGATGCCGCGTCGACATGGATCGGAATGTCCAGTCCGGTGCGTTCCTGGACCTCGTCGAGGGCTGCGGCGATCGCCGCGACCGGCTCGTAGACCCCGGTGTAAGTCACGCCCATGATCGCGACGACGCCGATCGTGTTCTCATCGACATAGCTTTCGAGGTTGTGGCCGTCGAGGCTCGGATGCTCCTCGCTGATGGGCACGAAGCGCGCCTCGACGTCCCAGTAGTTGCAGAACTTCTCCCAGCACACCTGCACCGCGGAACTCATCACGAGGTTCGGCTGCCCGGTCGGCTTCCCGGCCGCCCGCCTGGCCTGCTGCCAGCGTCGTTTCAGGGCCAGTCCGCCGAGCATGCACGCCTCCGAGGATCCGATCGTCGACGTGCCGATCGTGTCCATCGGCTCAGGCGCATGCCAGAGGCCCGCGATCATCCGCCAGCAATACTCCTCGATCGCCGCGGTCTGGGGGTATTCGTCCTTGTCGACGACGTTCTTGTCAAAGGCCTCCGTGTAGAGCCGGCCGGCGTGATCATCCATCCAGGTGCCCACGAAGGTCGCGAGGTTCAGCCGGGCATTGCCATCGAGCATGATCTCGTCGTGGATGATCTGGTACGCCGTCTCCGGCTCCATCGGGTCCGCGCAGAGGACATAGCGTGGGACAACGCTGTCCTCTCCCGGGCGGGCGAAGAGCGGGTTGATCTTTAAGAACTCCGGCTTGAACTCTGAGTTGGCCTGCATGGGGTCCATGCTGCCGTATCGGGCCGGGAATCGACCACGAACCGCCGTTGCCCGCAGCCCGGTCGGGGTGGCGTATGCAGTCGATCTGCTCTGCCGCAACGACGGGATGGTGTTGGAGATCATGTCGAAAAATGTACGTGTTGCTCGAGCTCGCGGGACGAAACACCGAAGACGAAT
>NZ_JASJVF010000389.1:0-2103 GCF_035019805.1 Cryobacterium sp. 10I1 | reverse complement strand
CGCGGCGAGAACGCAGATGGCGACGAGGATGATCTGGCCGACGAAAACCGGTCGCCAGGAATCTGTCGGGATCGTGAGCCAGTAGAGCACGGCGGAAACCGGGGCGACGAGGGCCAGCACGGACAGACCGGACTGCCGGAGCAACCGGCCGTGCGGTCTCAGAGCGTGCGCCCGAATGAGCGGTCCCCCAGTGACTTTCACCTTAAGCGTTCCCCCTAGCCGGTGTACCCAGATTATCGCGAATGAGAGAGCGTGCCGGATAGCCACCTTAAAGGGGACAGCACGCCGCACCCCGGCATCGGGCAGGACTGGGCCGGCCAGGCCGCCCCGACCGAGTACTTCTCCCTCGGCGGCACCGGCCGCGGTGTACCGGTGCGCGCGACCGTCGCCGGGTTCGGCCCGCTGCTCCTCAGCAAGGTCCTCGGCCTCAACGACACCCAGGAGTCCAGCCTCGGCCTCGTCTTCCACTACGCCGACCAGGCCGGCCTGCCGCTGCTCGACCTCACCGACCTGCGCGCGGTCCTGAGCTTCCTGACGAGCCCGGCAGGCAAGGCCGAGCTCGCCGGGCTTGGCGGACTGTCCCCGGCGACCGTCGGCGTGATCCTCCGCGAGCTGATCACCTTCGCCGACCAGGGCGCCGACGTGTTCTTCGGCGAGCCCGAGATCGACACCCGGGAGTTCCTCCGCACCGCGCCGGACGGCCGCGGCGTGATCAGCCTGCTCGAGGTGCCCGGCGTGCAGAACCAGCCAGCGCTCTTCTCGACGTTCCTGATGTGGCTCCTCGCCGACCTCTACAACGACCTGCCAGAGGTCGGCGACCTCGACAAGCCCAAGCTCGTGTTCTTCTTCGACGAGGCGCACCTGCTCTTCGCGAACGCCTCCAAGGACTTCCTCGCGTCGATCACCCAGACCGTTCGCCTCATCCGCTCGAAGGGAGTCGGCATCTTCTTCGTCACCCAGACCCCCAAGGACGTGCCCGGCGATGTGCTCGCCCAGCTCGGCTCCCGTGTGCAGCACCAGCTGCGGGCCTTCACCCCGGACGACGCCAAGGCGTTGCGGGCGACCGTCTCGACGTTCCCGAACTCCGGTTACGACCTCGAAGAGGTGCTCACCGGGCTCGGAACCGGCGAGGCGATCGTGACGGTGATGAACGAGAAGGGCGCCCCGAGCCCCGTGGCCTGGACGCGGCTGCGCGCGCCGCAGGGGTCGATGTCTCCGACTGCGGATGCCGCGATCGAGTCGGCCGTCGCGGCCTCGCCGCTCCTGGCGACATACGGCGCCGCGATCGACCGGGAGTCTGCGCGGGAGATCCTCGCGACCAAGCTCGAGGCGGCGAACCGGGCCGCGGCCGAGCAGCAGGCGGCAGAGCAGGCGGCGCTCGATGCGGCGAAGGCGGCCGCGGAGCGCGAGAAGGCGGACAAGGCCGCCGCCGCGCAGGAGGCGAAGGATGCGCGGGCCGGGGAGCAGGCCGACCGGAAGGCGCAGGCCGAATACGACCGGCTGATGCGGCAGACCGCGGGCCCGGCGCGCACCCGCACGAGCGCGAAGCCGCAGAAGAGCGTGCTCGAGGAGGTGCTCGGGTCGTCCGTGACGAAGTCGATCCTGACCGGGGTCGTTGCCGGCATCTTCGGAACCCGCCGCCGGCGCTGAGCCGCCGCCCGGCATCCGCTCAGCTTGTGTGGGAGGTGTAGCGGCGCTCGAACCAGTAGAGCAGCTCGGGCCGGGACCGGTTGAGGTCCTGCAGCGTCATCGGTTCGGCGACCCGCACGATCGGCGCGTCGAGCTGTTCGACGATCATCTCCATCGCCCCGCGCGAATAGAACTGGCCGCGCATCCGCAGCAGCAGCCGGCCGTCGAGTCCCGTGATGAACAGCTGCGGGTGCGTGTCGAGCGCGCCGCTTTCGTAGAGGTCGAGCAGCACGATGGTGCCGATCACGGACTTGTCGTAGCTCGTGACCCTGCCCAGGAAGCCGCGTTCGGAGACGCCGTCCCTGTCGACCCAGATCACGGTGCGGAAGAACGCGATCGCGGCGAGAACGCAGATGGCGACGAGGATGATCTGGCCGACGAAAACCGGTCGCCAGGAATCTGTCGGGATCGTGA
>NZ_JASJVF010000388.1:0-2120 GCF_035019805.1 Cryobacterium sp. 10I1 | reverse complement strand
CGAGGGCGTCCCGCAGGCCGTCGCCGATGAAGTTGATCGCGAGCACGATCGTGAGCATCGCGAACCCGGGGGCCGCGACGCTCGCGAGCTGGCTGTCGGTGGCGGCGACGGAGGCGAAGAACTTCACGAACTGGAACTGCGCGTCGCTGCCGGGCTCGGCGTGCTGGGCGAGGGACCAGAGCGCGTCGCCGACCTCGGTCAGCGTCGAGGCCTGGAACTCGGGAGCCACATAATAGTTCGCGGCGAGCACGAGCTGGCCGAGCACGGTGCGCAGGGTGGTCGACTCTGTCTCGCTCGCGATGTTGCCGAGCACGAGGCTCACGAAGTCGCGGGCGCCGGTCTCGGCGTCGCGGGTGGCGTCCCAGATCGCACCCCAGACGATGGCGCGGGCGAGCGGGCTCTCGATGGCGGCGAGGTTCTCGAGGGCCACCTCCTGCGAGGCCGGGTCGAGCCGGATCTTCGCATAGGCGAGGTCGTCGTCGTTGAGGAGCACGAGGGCCGGGCGGGCGCGGCCAACGAGCTCGGCAACATCCGTCTTCTCTCCGTCGACGTCGATCTCGACCCGGTGGGTGCGCACGAGCTGCCCGTCGACGAGGTCGTAGAACCCGATCGCGAGGCGGTGCGGGCGGATCGTCGGGTAGTCGGCGGTCGCGCTCTGCAGCACGGAGAAGCCGGTGATGACCCCGGCGGCGTCCACGGCGATCTCGGGGCGGAGGGTGTTGACGCCCGCGGTCTCGAGCCACTTCGCGGCCCAGCCGGAGAGGTCGCGGCCGCTGGATGCCTCGAGCTCGACGAGGAGGTCGTTGAGCTCGGTGTTGCCCCACTGGTGCTTGGCGAAGTAGGAGGCGACGCCGGCGAAGAACTCGTCGCGGCCGACCCAGGCCACGAGCTGCTTGAGGACAGATCCGCCCTTGGCGTAGGTGATGCCGTCGAAGTTGACGAGCACGTCATCGAAGTCGGTGATGGTCGCGACGACGGGGTGGGTCGAGGGCAGCTGGTCCTGCTTGTATGCCCAGCTCTTCTCCATCACGGCGAAGGTGGTCCAGGCCTCTGTCCACTCGGTCGCTTCGGCAGTGGCGATGGTCGAGGCCCACTCAGCGAAGGACTCGTTGAGCCACAGGTCGTTCCACCACTTCATCGTGACGAGGTCGCCGAACCACATGTGCGCGAGTTCGTGCAGCACGGTGACGACGCGGCGTTCCTTGATGGCATCCGTGACCTTGGACCGGAAGACGTAGGTCTCGGTGAAGGTGACCGCTCCGGCGTTCTCCATCGCGCCCGCGTTGAACTCCGGCACGAAGAGCTGGTCGTACTTGTCGAAGGGATACGGGTAGTTGAACTTCTCCTCGAAGTAGGCGAAGCCCTGGCGGGTCTTCTCGAAGAGGTAGTCGGAGTCGAGGAACTGGGACAGGCTCTTGCGGCTGAACAGGCCGAGGGGGATGATCCGGCCGTCGCTCGAGGTGAGCTCGCTGCGGATGACCGCGTACGGGCCGGCGATGAGCGCCGTGATGTAGCTCGAGATCGTGTGGGTGGGCTCGAACGCCCAGGTCTTCGCGCCGTTGCCGGCATCCGTGGGCTCGGGCGTTGTCGAGTTGGAGACGACCTCCCATTCGCCGGGGGCCGTCACGGTGAACTGGAACGCGGCCTTGAGGTCGGGCTGCTCGAAGACCGCGAACACGCGGCGGGAGTCCGGAACCTCGAACTGGCTGTAGAGGTAGACCTCGTTGTCGACCGGGTCGACGAAACGGTGCAGGCCCTCACCGGTGTTCGTGTACTCGGCGTCGGCGACGACGGTGAGCGTGTTCTCTGCGGCGAGACCATCGAGCTGAATGCGGATGCCGTCGCTCACGCTTGCCGGGTCGAGGTCGACCCCGTTGAGGGTCACTGCGTGCACCGTGCGCGTGATCGCGTCGATGAACGTCGAGGCACCCGGGGTCGCGGTGAAGGTGACCGTCGTTGTGCTCGCGAAGGTTTCGGGACCCGTCGTGAGGTCAAGGCTGATCGCGTACTTCTGCACAGTGACGAGCGCTGCGCGCTCCTGGGCTTCGATCCGGGTGAGGTTCTCTCCTGGCAACGTTTTCTCCATCTCAGTCTCGACCCGCGGGGGTGGGGCCGGGGGG
>NZ_JASJVF010000387.1:0-2135 GCF_035019805.1 Cryobacterium sp. 10I1 | reverse complement strand
TGTTGACGCCGACCCAAAACAGGGCCAATAGTGCCGTTTGAAAACAGGACCACTATGTGTGTTTCTACTATGCCGTATCGGCGGCGGGCTGGTGGCTTTTGAGCCGGTAGCTGTTGCCTTTGAGGCTGAGGACGTCGGCGTGGTGGACGATGCGGTCGATCATCGCGGACGCGACGGTGGGGTCGCCGAAGACCTCGCCCCAGCGCCCGAATGACAGGTTGCTCGTCAAGATCAAGGACGCGTGTTCGTAACGGCTCGCGACGAGCTGGAAGAACAGGTTCGCCGCGTCCTGGTCGAACGGAATGTAGCCGACCTCGTCGCAGATCAGCACGCTGTAACGGCGGAGGCGGATCAGTTCCGCGGCGAGCTTGCCGCGGGAATGGGCCTCTTGGAGGCGGGCGACCCAGCCGGTCGCGGTGTCGAAGAGGACGCGGTGGCCGTGTTTGGCGGCTTGGACGCCCAGCGCGACGGCGAGGTGGGTTTTGCCCGTGCCGGGCGGCCCGAGGAGCACGATGTTCTTCGCCTCGGTGGCGAACACGCTCGTGCCGAGGTGGGCGATCAGGTTCCTGTCCGCGGAGGGCTGGTGATCGAAGTTGAAGTCCTCGAGGGTCTTGTGGCCGGGGAACCGGGCCGCTTTGATCCGCAGGGCCGCACCGGACGCTTCCCGCTCGGAGACCTCACGGGAGAGCACCGCGGCAAGGTATTCCTCGTGGGACCAGCCCGCGTCGCGGGCCTGGTCGCCCAGGCGCCGGAACGCGTCACCGATCCTCGGGGCGCGCAGCGCGCGGGCGTAGTACTCGATCTGAGACGCCGCCCCGCTCACGCGAGCCTCCCCAACTCGAGCAGGCCGGGCCCGATATCGACACCGAACACGTCGTCATAGTCCGACAGGCTCGCCGATTCGACGAACGCGACGTGGGCTTGGGGCCGTTGATGGCGGTGCAGGGTCTGGAACTGGCGCCGGAGCACGGCGGCCTGGGCGACATGGTCAGGGTCGGTGATGGTCAGCTGACGGGCCCAGGCCCGGTCGTGAGAGGTCACGGTGACACCGTTGTGGGCGACGTGGACTTGGTCAAGGTCAGCGCTCACGTCCACGAGCCTGCCGATCAGGGCCGGCGCGACGGAGTAGTCGTTGGAGTGCACCCGGACGTAGTAGTCCCGGGGCAGACGCACCGTGTTCCGGAACAACACGTCTGGCGCCACCGGCGACAACGGCCGCATCGCGGCCCGGTCCTGGTCGATCAAGTCGACCGGGCGGGCGCGCCGGGACCGAGAGTGACGCGCGTTAGCCACGGGCAGCCAGGACGCGAGCTGCTCGTTGAAGTCCTGCGGCGACAGGAACACTCGGCCCGGCATGAACGACGAGCGGAAGAACCGGTTCCGCCGCTCGACCATGCCCTTGGACTCCGGGTCCCGGGCCTTGAGGAGCTTGACCTCGGTGCCGAGAGTGCCCGCGAACGCGGCCGCAGGCTCGGTGAGCTTGCCACGGCCGATGCCGGACTCGTTGTCCCAGAGCAGCCGTCGCGGGACCGCGCGGGCAGCCTGGAGCAGGGACCACATCCCGCCGAGCAGATCCGGTGTCTTCCGAGACGGCAGCATCAGGGCTTGGAAGAACCCCGAGAACGTGGACGTCATCACCAGCACCGGCGGCGTGCCCTGCTGCCCGTGGCCGAGCGGGAGGTCCTCGTGGGGGAACCACAAGTCGCACTGGACCTGCTGTCCGGGCTCGTGCACGAGACGGTCCGCGGGGTCCGGCGGCACGTACTCCGGCCGGATCCCAGCGACTTTGTCCCGGAACACCGACGCAGACCCGAGCCAACCGACCCGTTCCGCGAGCGTTGACGCGGCCATCGTCGGCGTCACGGCCAACAACACCCGAACCTGCGGGGCGAACGCGTCAAAACTCGACCCGACCGCGGGCCGCTGGTACTTCGGCAGCCGGTCCGTTTCCAACGCCCGATCCACCGTTCCCCGAGACACCCCGACGAGCCGGCCGATCTCCCGCTTCGAGTGCTGGCCCGTGGAAAACAGTTGGCGAATCTTCGCCCAATCATCCATATTGATCACCTTCCATAATGGTCGGTGGCCCTGTTTTCAATCGGCGATACTGGCCCTATTTTCGGTCGGCGTTAACA
>NZ_JASJVF010000386.1:0-2136 GCF_035019805.1 Cryobacterium sp. 10I1 | reverse complement strand
TGTTAACGCCAACCGAAAATAGGGCCACTTCTGCCAACTGAAAACAGGGCCACTCTCGTGTGGTTCTAGTGTGCCGTAGTCGCGGTGGGTTGGTGTTGCTTGAGCCGGTAGCTGTTGCCTTTGAGGCTGATCACGTCGGCGTGGTGAACGATGCGGTCGATCATCGCGGAGGCGATGGTGAGGTCGCCGAACACGTCGCCCCAGCGGGCGAAGGGCAGGTTGCTCGTCATGATCAGTGAGGCGTGTTCGTAGCGAGATGACACGAGTTGGAAGAACAGGTTCGCGGCGTCCTGGTCGAAGGGGATGTAGCCGACCTCATCGACGATCAGCAGGCTGTAACGGCGCAGCCTGATGAGTTCGGCGGCGAGTTTGCCTCGTGAGTGGGCTTCTTGGAGTCGAGTCACCCAGCCCGTCGCGGTGTCGAAGAGGACCCGGTGGCCGGCTTTGGCGGCCTTGATTCCAATGCCGACGGCGAGGTGTGTTTTCCCGGTTCCGGGAGGCCCGAGGAGGACGACGTTCTTCGCTTCGGTGAGGAACACGCTCGTGCCCAGGTGCGCGATCAGGTTCCGGTCTGCGGAGGGCTGGTGGTCGAAGTTGAAGTCCTCGAGGGTTTTGTGACCCGGGAACCGGGCGGCCTTGATGCGGAGCGCTGCCCCGGAGGCTTCGCGTTCGGAGACCTCTTTGGAGAGCACTGCGGCGAGGTATTCCTCGTGGGACCAGCCCGCGTCGCGGGCCTGGTCGCCCAGGCGCCGGAAGGCTTCGCTGATCCGTGGGGCCCGCAGCGCGCGGGCGTAGTACTCGATCTGCGAGGCCGCTTCCGACCCGGTCATGACGCGACCGCCAACACGGTCGGGGTGGTGTCTAGGTCAACGCTGAAGAGTTCGTCGTAGCGGGCCAGTGAGGCCATCTCGACGACGGCAGTGACCGCGGGCCGGCGGGCGCGTTGGGCTTGGAACTGCGCGCGCAGCTCGGCCGCGCGGAGGACGTGCGCCGGATCGGTCACGGTCAGTTGCCGAGCCCATTTCCGGCGGTGCGCGGCGATGAGGACCCCGTCGTGGTGGACGGTGACGCGTTCCAGGCCCGCTGTCACGTCCACGACCCGGCCGATCATGGTCGGGTCGACGGAGTAGTCGTTGCTGAAAGCGCGAACGTAGTAATCCCGTGGGAGCCGGACGCTATTTCGGAACATCACTTCCGGCGCCAGCGGCGGCAGCCCGCGCATCGCCGCCCGGTCGATGCTGATCAGGTCCTGCGGGCGGCCTCTGCGTGACCGGGAGAGACGGTTGTTCGCGATGGGCAGCCACCCGGCCAACTGCTCATTGAAGTCGTCGGGCGAGGTGAACGCCCGGCCCGACATGAAGCGGCTGCGGAAGAACCGATTCATCCGCTCGACCATGCCCTTGGACTCGGGGTCACGGGCCTTGAGTAGCTTGATCTGGGTGCCGAGCGTACCGGCGAACGCGGCGGCGGGCTCGGTGAGTTTCCCGCGCCCGATGCCGGTCTCGTTGTCCCAGGTCAGCCGGGCGGGAACGGCCTCGGCCTCCTGCAGCAACGACCACATCCCGCCGAGCAGATCCGGCGTCGTCCGAGACGGCAACATGCGGGCCTGGATGAATCCGGAGAACGTCGAAGTCATCACCAGCACCGGCGGCGCAGCAGCCTGGTCATGGCCCAGCGGCAGGTCTTCGTGCGGGAACCAGAGATCACACTGGACCTGGAACCCGGGCGGGTGCACCAGCCGGTCCGCGGGGTCCGGCACCGCGTACTCCGGGCGCAGCTCGGCGATTTTGGCCCGGAACAGCGACGGAGACCCCGACCAGCCCACCCGTTCGGCCGCGGTCGCGGCCGGCATCGTCGGCGTTGCCGCAAGCAACACCCGCACCTGCGACGCAAACGCGTCGAAACTCGACCCGGTCGGCTCGCGCTTATACGTAGGCGACCTATCCACAGCCAACGCCCGATCCACCGTTCCCCGGGACACCCCGGCCAGCCGGGCTATCTCCCGTTTCGAATGCTTGCCCGTCGAATGCAGGTGGCGAATCTCTGCCCAATCATCCAATTTGATCACCTTCCATAATGGTTGGTGGCCCTATTTTCAGTTGGCGTTTCTGGCCCTGTTTTCGGTCGGCGTTAACA
>NZ_JASJVF010000385.1:0-2139 GCF_035019805.1 Cryobacterium sp. 10I1 | reverse complement strand
GCCGTCACGGTCGCCACCCGGCTTCCGCTCGGCCTCGCAGCACAGGGAGGCTGGCGGGACACCACGATCGTGCTCGCCGGCATCCCGGTGATCGACGTCCTCACCGGCGAACGGTTCGCCGGCGGCACCCTCCTCGTGCGCGACCTGCTGCGCCGCTACCCGGTCGCCCTCCTCGTGCCGGATCAGGGCACGGGCCAGGGGATCGAATCACCGATCGTCACGGGGGAGGCCGGCAGATGAGCAGAGCAGAGCCCACCAACGAGGCCTGGGATGTCGAGGTCTGGGCGCCGCACGCCCAGGCGGTCGATCTGTTCCTGCGCGACACCGCCCCCGGCTCTGCCGGGGAACCGGTCACCCGGTCCCTGGCCAGGGCGGAGGGCGGCTGGTGGCGCCTGCGGATGTCCGACGGCCGGGCAGAGCCTCGCGACTACGGATTCGTGATCGACGGCGCGGGGCCGTTCCCCGACCCGCGTTCCCGCCGCCAGCCCGACGGCGTGCATGCCCTGTCCCGCACCTTCGACCCCGGCGCGCACGCCTGGCAGGACTCGCGGTGGACCGGCCGCCAGCTCGCGGGCGCCACGATCTATGAGCTGCATCTCGGTACCTTCACCCCGGAGGGCACCCTCGACGCCGCGGCAGCACGCCTCGGCCACCTGGTCTCACTCGGGATCGACTTCGTCGAGCTCCTGCCGGTCAACGCCTTCAACGGAACCCACAACTGGGGCTACGACGGCGTGCTCTGGTACGCCGTCCACGAGGGCTACGGGGGACCCGCCGCCTACCAGCGCTTCGTCGACGCCTGCCACCAGGCCGGCATCGGAGTGATCCAGGACGTCGTCTACAACCATCTCGGGCCGAGTGGGAACTACCTTCCGGAATTCGGGCCGTACCTCAGCGAGGCGGCCGGGAACACCTGGGGTTCCTCGCTGAACCTCGACGGACCGGACTCCGATCCGGTCAGGCGGCACATCATCGACAACGCCCTGATGTGGCTCGACGAATATCACGTCGACGGGCTGCGCCTCGACGCCGTGCACGCCCTCCGCGACGATCGGGCAACCCACCTGCTCGAGGAAATGGCCGGGGAGGTCGCCGCGCTCAGTGCCTTCGCCGGTCGCCCGCTGACCCTGATCGCCGAGTCCGACCTCAACGATCCACGCCTGATCACCCCGGCGGAGGCCGGAGGCTACGGCCTCGACGCACAGTGGAGCGACGACTTCCACCATGCCGTGCACGTCGCACTGACCGGGGAGACCACCGGCTACTACGCCGACTTCGCCCCGCTCAGTGCCCTCGCCAAGGTCCTCACCGACGGCTACTTCCACGACGGAACGTTCTCGAGCTTCCGCGGCCGCAGGCACGGCCGTCCGATCGACAGGCAACGGATGCCGGCCTGGCGTCTCGTCGTCGGCAGCCAGAACCATGACCAGATCGGAAACCGTGCCACCGGCGATCGCCTGACCGGCACGCTCGACGCAGGCCAGCTCGCCATCGCCGCGACCCTGACCCTTCTCGGCCCCTTCACCCCGATGCTCTTCATGGGGGAGGAATGGGGTGCGACCACGCCGTGGCAGTTCTTCACCTCGCACCCGGAGCCGGAACTCGGCGCGGCGACCGCGACCGGGCGGATCAGCGAATTCGCGCGGATGGGCTGGGATCCCGCACTCGTGCCCGACCCGCAGGATCCGGCGACGTTCACGAGGTCCCGGCTCGACTGGGACGAATCCGAGCGTCCAGGACCCGCACGGCTGCTCGGCCTCTACCGACGGCTCGCAGAACTGCGCCGCGAGGTGCCGTCCTTCACGGAACCGCGCCTTGACCGGGTCGGTGTCGAGTACGACGCCGAAGGGTCCTGGCTGCGCCTGGTCCGTGGTTCCGCGGAGATCCTGGTGAACCTCGCAGCGGATGCCCGGCGCATGCCTGCCGGGACCGGCGCCGTGCTGCTCGACTTCGGGACGGACGGGCCCGCGCTGCTCTCCCGCGCGGACGACGGGTCCGTCGTGCTGGCACCGCACTCCGTGCTCGTCCTCGCCCAGGCGGCCTCGTGAGCGGTCAGCGCGGCTTCCTGTCCGCGGAGACCGGAACGGCCCTTGCCGCACTCGCGGCCCTCGATTCCGCAGCGGACCCGCTCGACCGCGT
>NZ_JASJVF010000384.1:0-2154 GCF_035019805.1 Cryobacterium sp. 10I1 | reverse complement strand
GGACCGGAGTCATCGCGAGCATCGCGGCGGCCACGGTGACGCAACCGGCGAACCTGATGCGTGCCTTCGTGCGGCGCCGCAGTGTGATCCGGTGCGCGGCAAGGGTGAGGTCGGCCGTGTCGAAGTAGACGGCGTCGAGCGACTGGTCGACAGGGGCATCCACCCAGGTCACGCCGGGGAGCTCATGCAGCGGCGGGAGAACGGATGCCGCGTCGACGTCGTATTTGCGCTCAACCTCGGAAAAATCCACGGCATTCATGCCCGACAGTGTACGCCCGGGCGCCTCCCGGCCCGCGCCACACGCGGCTAGACGGTGGGCTTGACCGCCTTGACGATGGCGCCGTGCATGTCGGGGGCGACCTCGTGGGTGTAGTCGACGCTGATCCCGGTGAATCCCGCCCCGGCCAGGGTGTCGAGGTACTCCCGGTGGGAGAGCGCGCCGGCGATACAGCCGGCGTAGCTGCCGCGCTCGATGCGGTCCTGCTCGCTGAGGTGGTCCTCCGCGACGACGTCGGAGATCCCGAGCCGCCCGCTGGGCTTGAGGACCCGGAACATCTCCGTGATGACGGCGGTCTTGTCGGCGGAGAGGTTGATCACACAATTGGAGATGATGACGTCGACGGATGCGTCGGGCAGCGGGATCTCCTCGATCCGGCCCTTGATGAATTCGACGTTCGTGGCGCCGGCCTTGTCCGCGTTGGCCCGGGCGAGGGACAGCATCTCGTCGGTCATGTCGAGGCCGTATGCAAAACCGGTGGGGCCGACCCGCCGCGCGGAGAGGAGCACGTCGATGCCGCCTCCGGAGCCGAGGTCGAGCACGGTTTCGCCGGCGCGCAGGTCGGCGACCGCCGTGGGGTTGCCGCAGCCGAGGCTCGCCAGCAGCGCTTCCTCGGGCACTTCGGACCCCTCCCCGCCCGTATAGAGGACCGATCCGAAGACGTCGCCGTTCCCGAGGTCGGTGGGAACGCAGCACGAGCCGGATGCAGCCGACACGTCGGTGAGCTGCAGCGCCGCGGCGGCGTAGCGTTCGCGGACGAGCTCGGTGATGTCTGTCTTTTCAGTCATGGGTGGTTCCTTCCTTCGGATGATCGCTGCGAGGTCATGCGCTGGTCAGCAGCCGCGCGACCGAGTCGAGCGCGCCGGGTACGAGCGCAAAATGGGCCCAGTTGCCGCGCTGGGTGCGGCTGAGGAATCCGGCGTCGGTCAGGACTTTGAGGTGGTGGGACACAGTGGGCTGGCTCAGCCCGACCGGTGCCGTCAGGTCGCAGGCGCAGGCTTCCTGACCTTCGGATGCGGCCACGATCGAGATCAGGCGCAGCCGGGTCGGGTCCGCGAGGGCCTTGAGCGAGCGCGCGAGGTCAACGGCATCCGCCGCGGCGAGCGTCTCGCGCGTGAGCGGCGCGCAGCACGCGCCACGCGAGGCGATGGGGAGCAGGGAGGTGATCGACATGGGCCCAGCATAGTCGCGTATTGACACTTGTCGATATAGAGGGTCATACTGGGGGTATCGATGAATGTCGATATAGTGAATTGAGGAGTACGAGATGGCTGCCATTCGAATCTACGAGCCGGCCCTGTGTTGCGAGTCCGGGGTCTGCGGAACCGACACCGACGCATCCCTGGTCACCGTGACCGCCGACGTGCGCCGGCTCAAGGACCTGGGCGCCGACATCGAACGCCACAACCTCGCCACCGACCCGACCGCCTTCACCACCGACGAGACGGTCCGCGGCTTCATGCACACCGTGGGCTCGAAGGGCCTCCCCCTGACCGTCGTCGACGGCGTCACCGTCGCGACCGGCACCTATCCGAGCCGCGACGAACTGCTCGGCTTCGCCGGCCTCGGTGACTCGTCCAACGTCGCGTCGAAGGTCGCGTCGACGGTCGCGTCGCAGGTCGAGCCGGCCCGGTCCGAGCTGGGCCTCACCGCAAAATCGGGCGGATGCTGCGGCGGCGCCTCCGGCTGCTGCTAAGCCGCCCCGATGCGATTCCTTGAGGACCCACCCCGCTTCCTGTTCTTCACCGGCAAGGGCGGCGTCGGAAAGACCTCGGTCGCCTGCGCCACCGCCCTCGACCTCGCCGGCCTCACTTTCGTCGCGCCGCCCGAGAAGTCAGTCGGCACCTACCGGTCCACCCTCTCCCTCACCCTCGTTT
>NZ_JASJVF010000383.1:0-2177 GCF_035019805.1 Cryobacterium sp. 10I1 | reverse complement strand
GAACACGCAGTTGTCGAGCCACTCGAGCAGCTGGCCGCCGCCGTAGGCGTCGGTCGAGTAGGTCTGCGGGTAGTGCAGGTGGGTGTCGACGAAGCCGGGCAGGATGAACCCGCCGCGGTTGTCCGTCACCGGGTGGTCGCGGAACGCGGCCGGAAGAGCGGCGAATGGCCCGACCCAGGCGATTCTGCCGTCCGCACCGGTGACGAGGGCGCCGTCGGGCAGGGAGACGAGGTGCTCCCGGGCGTCGGCGACCACCGGGGATCCCGCGATGTGGAAGACGTGACCGCGATAGACGTGGGCGGTCGGCGCGGGAACGGCCGACGGATCGGGGGAGGCCGCAGACGCCGGCGCGGGGGTGCTCATCACAGCCATCGTACGGGCGGACCCGCAACGAAAATGACCACCTAGACGAGCCCCGTGTACGAGTCCCAGGCGGATCCTGCGTCCGCGGCGTCGTCGTGCAGCACGGTCGCCTGGATCAGCCCGTACGGGCGGTCGGCCGCGTGGTACACCTCGTTGTCGTTGGCCACGCCGAAGGGGGAGAGGTCGTAGAGGAAGTGGTGCTTGTTCGGGGCGGACAGGCGCACCTCGGCGACCACGGGAAAGGCCTCGAGCACGGCCCGGCCCATCTCGTAGAGGGTCTGCTGCAGGGCCAGGGAGTGCACGGTCGCGAACTGGGTGACGAGCACCTGCTTGATGCCGTCGTAGGTGGCCTCCCAGTCGACATCCGTCGTCGAAAAACGCCAGCCGGCCGTGAGCGAGGTCGCCATCACCCGGTCGGAGGTCGGCTGCAGGAGCGTGTACGGATCCTGCATGAAGCCGGCGAACTCGGAGCCCGTCGACTTGAGGATCACGAGGTCCTTGAGCCCGCCGACCACCCAGGTGCGCCGGTCAGCGCCCCTGCCCTCGACCGTGATCGCCGCCGTGCGCACCTCCTGGCCGCGCCGCACCCAGGTGTGGTCGTGCTCACTGCCGTCGATGAGAACCCGTTGCCAGGCGAACTCCTCGATCTCGACCCTGGCGGTGTGCACGGGCTCGACCGTGTCGACGAAGTGGGCGGCGAGGTCGAGGCCGTAGTTCTCGATCGAGAGCAGCCCCTTCTCTTTCGCGAAGGAGTATGCGGTCTGCTTCTGGGTGTCGGTCGGCAGCACGTTCAGCTGGTCGCCCGCATCCGCAACGACTTCCCGATCCTCGAGCAGCGCATCAACGGGCATCCGCTCAACTATCTGGACTCCGGGGCCACCTCGCAGAACCCGATCAGCGTGATGGAAGCCGAGCAGGAGTACTACGAGCAACGCAACGCGGCCGTGCACCGCGGCGCTCACACCCTCGCGTTCGCGGCGACCGAGGTCTTCGAGAGCGCCAGGGAGACCGTGGCCGCCTTCATCGGCGCGCAGCCCGACGAACTCGTCTGGACTTCGAACGCGACCGAGGGAGTCAACCTCGTCGCGTACGCGATCTCCAACGCCTCACTCGGCCTCGGCGGCCCGGATGCCGCCCGGTTCCGCATCGGGGCCGGCGACGAGATCGTCGTGACCGAGATGGAACACCACGCCAACCTGATCCCGTGGCAGCAGCTCGCCCTGCGCACCGGGGCGACCCTGCGCTTCATCCCCGTTCTCGACGATGGCACCCTCGACCTCGCGGCCGCGGCAACGATCGTCGGCCCGCGCACCCGCCTGCTCGCGTTCACCCACGCGTCGAACGTCGTCGGCACGATCAATCCCGTGGCCGAGCTCGTCGAGCTCGCCCACCGCTTCGGCGCCCTCGTGCTGCTCGACGCCTGCCAGACCGTTCCGCACCTGCCGGTCGACGTTGCCGCGCTCGACGTGGACTTCGCCGTCTTCTCCGGGCACAAGATGCTCGGCCCGACCGGCATCGGAGCGCTCTTCGGCAAGGCGGAGCTGCTCGCCGGGCTGCCGCCGTTCCTGACCGGCGGTTCGATGATCACGACCGTCGATATGGAGCACGCCGAGTTCCTCGCGCCGCCGCAGCGCTTCGAGGCAGGCACCCAGCGCATCTCGCAGGCGATCGCCCTCGCCGCCGCGGTCGACTACCTGACCGAAACCGGCATGGACCGGATCGCCCTCCGTGAGGCCGAACTCGGCCAGCGCCTCGTGGCCGGGCTCGCCGAGATCCCCGGCGTTCGGGTACTCGGCCCGGCCGCCGGCATCGAC
>NZ_JASJVF010000382.1:0-2183 GCF_035019805.1 Cryobacterium sp. 10I1 | reverse complement strand
TCGGCGAGTTCCCGGTAGCGTTCGCTCTCGCGCCGCGATTCCGCGGTCTGGAACATGGCCTCGAGGATCCGCCCGCGGGATTCGTTCTCGCTCGCGCCGAGCGCGACCGACTGGGCGTGATAGCTCCGGTAGGCCTCGAAGGCCCGGCGGTAGTCGAGGTTCGCGGCGTAGGCCTCGGCCTGTTCGCGGGCGACTTCGGTGAGCCAGCGGACGAGGCCGTGACCGGCGGCGAGGGTGGCGCACTGGTCGATCACCCGCTGCGCCGCGTCGAGCCGTCCCTGGATCCGGTAAACCTCGGCGAGGGTGACCAGTGCTGCCGAGACCGCATCGGGGTTGGGGTCGTCGTTCGCGGTTTCGATGGCCGGAAGCAGCATCCGCTCGGCTTCGTCGAGCCGCCCCGCGGTCAGGTAGACCCTGGCGATCGTGTCGCGCGCGTACATGCCGATCGGGCGGGAGTTCGCCGTGGACAGTGCGAGCAGCTGCTCGACGGTCTCGAGCGCGGCCACGTGGTTGTGGGCGAGATACTCGGTGTACGCGAGGTTGTTCAGGATCATGTAGCGGATGTTGGTGTCGGTGTCGTCGATGACGAGCCGCAGGGCCTCGTTGTAGCGGCGCCGCGACTCGTCGAAGGATCCGGCCGATCCAAGGGCGTCGGCCAGGCAGAGTCGGGCTGCGGCCCGCATCAGCGGCACCTCGCTCTCGTCGATCAGATCGTTGACGAGAACGGCGTGCTCGAGGGCGAGGGCGGGGTCACCGACCATCTCGAACACCGAGCCGAGCACGTCGTGACAGCGGGACTGCAGGGCGACTTCGCCGTGCCGCTCGGCCCAGGCAAGGATCTGTTGCACCTCGGCCGCGCTGCGGCTCGGATCTCCGCGGGTGCGGCTGATGTTGGCCAGGAGCACGCGGAGGCGCCGCGCGACGGCTCCCCTGCCGAGGCCGGTCTCGACGCTGCTGTAGTCGACGAACTCACCGTTCGCGCCATCGATGTCGACGACGCGCAGCTCGATCAGCCAGTCCCTGGCGGCCTGGTTGGCCTCGTCGCGGTCGATCCAGAAGAGGCGCTCGACGCGCGCGAGTCTCGCCTCGATCGATTCATTCGGCGGTGCGTTCATCGTGGCCTGCTCCCCGACAGGCGTGTGTTCCCGGCCTTCAATCTCCCCACCGGGAACCCTCTCCGAGAGAGGGAGGAACACTGTCGAGGCTCAGCCTAGCGCCCAGCCCGGACACCGGCGAATGGACGCCGCAGGATGCCGCCGATGGGGGGTGCCGACTCAGGCGTCGTCGCTGGAATCGGTTTCCGGGAGGGTGCCGAGCGCCGCCATCAGGTCGTCAGGGGCCGCCTGCATCACGTGCGGGCCGGCGATGTCGAAGAAGACCATCTCAAGCACGTTCCGATGCACGGTGAGGAAGTCGCGCAGCCACTGGGCGTCGCCGACCATGACCTGGGGGTCCACTTCATCGGGCACCATGCGGACGTAATTCTCGGCGGAGGAGAAGAGCAGCAGCATCCGCTTGTCGGTGCCTTCGCGGCCGAAGACGCGAACCTGCTCGCCCTGCCCGTTGACGACGAGCTGCGGCACGATCACGACGTCGTTGCGGAGGGCGTATGCGACGGCTGCTACGTCCTGGGCGGCGAGGGCGGTAGCAAGGGCCACGGAGCGGGTCGGTGGGGTCGGCGGCGTCATGTCAGTCGGGTCAGTCACGCCACCCATTCAATCATTCCGTCCGCACCGGCTGGGCACCGGAGCGGACTATTCCGCTCTGGGCTGACGTGCGGTACGGGCAATCGTTCAGTCGAGGATGAACTGCTTGGGTGTCGCCGATGCGATGCCGTCGACGGAGACGGCGAGATGATAGGAGGCTCCCCCGGCCGGCGCGGCGGTGCGGGTGGACTCGTCGCAGGTGGCGGCGTTGGAGCGGACCCGGTCCCAGGCGATCGGTGTTGTCGAGCTCACCGGAACGCCCGGTTGCAGGGTGACGTCGGCGTCGGCGGCCGCACTCTGGCAGTCCGTCGAGGTCCAGTAGATGTCCTGGCCGCTCGAGATCGTGAAGACCTGTTTCGAGGTGCCGGCGTTGATCACGCAGGGGACGGTGCCCGTGTTCGTGATGCTGAGGGAGAGTTCGGGCTTCTGGCCGGGCTGGTACGTGACGGCGTCGGTCAGCGCTTCGACGGTGACGGC
>NZ_JASJVF010000381.1:0-2183 GCF_035019805.1 Cryobacterium sp. 10I1 | reverse complement strand
GGCCGTGGCGCCGGCAGCGCGCGGCCGGAACACGGCCGGCTCGACCACAGAAGGCTCGCCCACGGGTACCGGCGAGTGCACGGCGGGAGTCGGAGCGAGCGGCGGAGCAAGCGGCGGAGCAACCGGCGGCGCAACCGGGGCGGATGCCGCCGGCTTGACCACGGTCACGGCGGCGGTCGCCGTCGTCGGCTTGAGTCCCCACAGGAACGCGGGCGCCGGAGTTTCAGGATCCGATGTCGTACCGGCACCAGAGGCGTCGCCGGAACGGGAAACCCGGCCGGGGGCATCCGCTGGGGCACCCTTCGCCCGGCGCGGGCGACGCATCACGAAGTCGTCCGGCAGGGTCGGCTTGGTGCCGTCGCCGAGCTGGGAGGCGAGCCAGTCGATTCCTTCTTCGCCGCTCCCCGACTGGTCTGGCATTAGTTCAGCCCCAGGTCCTCAAGGCCGATGGCGGCGAAGTAGGGGTAGCCGGCCGCTTCGATGACTTCGCGGGCGCCGGTGTTGCGGTCGACGACGACCGCGACGCCGGCGATGATCGCGCCGACCTTGAGCAGGGCTTCGACGGCCGCGAGCGGGGATCCGCCGGTGGTCGAGGTGTCCTCGAGCACGATCACGCGCTTGCCGGCGAGGTCGGGGCCCTCGACCTGGCGGCCGCGGCCGTGGTCCTTGGGCTCCTTGCGCACGACGAACGCGTCGTAGGAGAGGCCGCGGGCGACACCCTGGTGCAGGATCGCCGCGGCTACGGGGTCTGCGCCCATCGTCATGCCGCCGACGGCGGTGACGTCGGGCACACCGGCGATGAGGTCGATCATGACCTGGCCGATCAGCGGGGCGACCCGGTGGTCGAGGCTCACCTTGCGGAGGTCGACGTAGTACGTCGCCTTCTTCCCGCTCGTGAGGGTGAAGTCACCGTGGAACACGGCCTCAGCCGAGATGTAGTCAATGAGCTGCTGCCGAATGTCCGTCACGGATCAACTGTATGCCATTCGGGATTGGCGACGCCTGCCCCGGCCCGGGGGACGGGGAGGCGTCACGCAGGGGTCAGAAGCCGCGAACGAAGGTGCGCTGTTCGGGCATGTGACGGTAGCCGTCATTCTGCACATCGACAACAACGCCAACGATGGACGCGACAACGATCAGGGAGAGCACGGCAATGAGAACGAACACGAGGGGGCCTTTCAACCAGGGGTGGATGTCGGTGATACGGAGGCACTGCTGCACGTGTTCGACGTATTTATTTGACCACCTCTAACCATGCAGCACAATCGCATTGTCCTGTACTCATTGTGTAGCGTAGCTACATGGACATTCAGCGGCTCGAACTGCTCAGGGAACTGGCCGAACGCGGCTCGATCACCGAGGTCGCGCGGGCGACGCATCGCACGGCATCCGCCGTCTCCCAGCAACTCAAAGTGCTCGAGCGCGAGGCCGGGGTGCGCCTCACCGAGCGCCGCGGGAGGGGCATCGTTCTGACGGATGCCGGGCGCGCGCTCGCCCGCAGCGCCACCGATGTGTCGGTCGCGATCGCCCGCGCCACCGCCGTCTGGCACGAGTTCCGGAACGACGCCTCCGGAGGGGTCAGCGTGGTCACCTTCCCGACCGCCGGCGAGATGCTCCTGCCCGGGGCCATGCTGCAACTCGCCGACCGGCCCGGCCTCGTGGTCACGTGCACCGACCTCGACCCGGAGCTCCGGGACTTCCCTGCGCTCACGGCCGACTACGACATCGTGCTCGCGTACAGCCTGAGCGGCCAGCGGTCCTGGGGCGGGCGCGGCCTGACGGTCGTTCCGCTCATGACGGAGCCGATCGACGTCGGGCTGCCCGCCGATCACCGGCTCGCCGGCCGCTCCTGGCTCGCCCCGGCGGACGTGATCGACGAGACCTGGATCGGGGTGCCGGACGGGTATCCCTTCGAGCGGATCCTGGACGAGATCGAGGAGCGCACCCCCGGCCACGTCACTGTCGCCCAGCGATTCGCCGACATGAGGCTCATCGAGGCGTTCGTGACGGCAGGCCTCGGGATCGCCCTCGTGCCGCGCTACACGTGGGGAGGCGGCCAACCGGGGCGGGTGACGCTCAAGCCGTTGCGCGGGGTGGACGCCGAGCGGCAGATCGTTGCGCTGATGCGCCCGGACCGCGCCGAGCGCCTCGCCGTACGCACGGTCGTCGACGTGCTCCGCACC
>NZ_JASJVF010000380.1:0-2186 GCF_035019805.1 Cryobacterium sp. 10I1 | reverse complement strand
GTGGGCGGCCGATTGCCGGCGCCGCCAAGGGCGCACGGCCTGCTCTCCGGCCTCGACGAGATCGCGGACATCGGCAGGGATGCCCGGCGCGGCGGTTACTCCAGGCACCTGTGGCAGCCGGCCGACCTGGAACTGCGCGACTGGTTCACCGGACGCGCCGTCCGGCTCGGGCTCGACGTGGAGATCGACCGGAACGGAAACACCTGGGCGTGGTGGGGGCCGCGCGGCGACGACGCGATCGTCGTGGGCAGCCACCTCGACTCCGTTCCCGGCGGCGGTGCGTACGACGGCCCCCTCGGCGTGGTCAGTGCCCTCGAGGCGATATACCGACTGCAGGCGAGCGGGTTCCGGCCCGCACGCCCCTGCGCCGTTCTGGTCTTCGCCGAGGAGGAGGGCTCCCGGTTCGGTATCGCCTGCCTCGGCTCCCGGCTGATGACCGGCGCACTCGATGCCGGTCGGGCCCGCGCTCTCGTCGACGCGGACGGAATCTCGCTCGAAGCAGCGGCATCCGCTGCCGGCATCGACCCGGCCGGCCTCGGCGAGGACCGGGCCGCCCTCGCACGCATCGGCTTGTTCCTCGAACTGCACGTGGAGCAGGGCCGCGGGTTGATCGATCTGGACAGCCCGGTCGCGGTCGCCTCCTCGATCCTCGCCCACGGGCGCTGGCGCATCACCTTCACCGGAGAGGGCAACCACGCCGGTGCCACGCGCATGACCGACCGTCGGGACCCGATGCTCGCAGCCGCCCGCTCGATGCTCGCGGTTCGGGATGCCGCCGTCGCGAGCACCGGCTCCCGGGCCACGATCGGCCGGATCGAGGCCGTGCCCGGTGGCACCAACGTGATCTCCTCGCAGGTCACTGTCTGGCTCGACGCCCGTGCCGCCGAGGATGCCGCAGCACAGGGCCTCGTCACGGAGATCACCGCGCGGGTCTACGAAGCCGCCGCGGCAGAGGGATGCACCGCGTTCGTTGCCGAGGAATCCTGGAGCGGCGCCGTCGCTTTCGATGAGGCGCTGCGCGACCGGCTCGTTCACTCCCTGCACGGCGTCCCCACTCTCCCGACGGGCGCCGGCCACGATGCCGGAGTGCTGTCGAGTCGCCTGCCCACGGCGATGATCTTCGTGCGAAACCCGACCGGCATCTCCCATTCGCCAGAGGAGTTCGCTACGCTCGACGACTGCCTCGCCGGCGTCGCGGCGCTCGAGCAGGTTCTCCGGGAGCTGCTGTGAAACCGGGAATCACCGTGACGTTCTGGTGCGCACGCGCCCTGATCGACGGCGCGCCCGTTGACGCGGTCCGGGTGCACGCGGCCCCGGACGGGACGATCGCCCGGCTGGAGCGGGGCGTTCCGGCGCGCGCCGGCGACACGGTCCTCGGTACCGTGGTCCCCGGGATGGGCGACGCGCATTCGCACGCCTTCCACCGCGCCCTGCGCGGACGCACGCAGGCCGACGGCGGCGATTTCTGGCGCTGGCGGGAGAGAATGTACGCCGCGGCATCCGCTCTGGACCCCGACCTGTACTACGAACTCGCCTCGGCGGTGTTCGCCGAGATGCTCGTCAGCGGCTGGACGGCCGTCGGCGAATTCCACTATATGCACCACCGGCAGGACGGGCGGCCGTACCCGGATGCCCACGCCATGGAGCTCGCGGTCGCGGCCGCCGCACGAGACACCGGGATCCGCCTGACCCTGCTCGACACCTGCTACCTGCGCGGGGGCGCGGATCGTCCGCTCGCCGACCTGCAGCGGCGGTTCGGCGACGGCTCGGCGGAGGCCTGGCTGCAACGCTGGTCGAGCCTGCGGGACACCCTCGATACCAGCGCTCGCACTCTGGCTGGTCCAGGCCCTGCCGTCACGCTCGGTGCCGCCGTGCACTCGGTGCGGGCTGTGCCCCGGTCGGCGATGGCGACGATCCTCGCCGGGTTGCCGGCAACGGTTCCACTACACATCCACCTCTCCGAACAGCCCCAGGAGAACGCGGAGTGCCTCGCCGAATACGGCCTCACCCCGACGAGCCTGCTGCACGAACTCGGCGCTCTGACTCCCCGGCTGAGCGTCGTCCACGCGACCCACCTGACCGACGACGACGTCGAACTCCTCGGCGCCGCCGGCGTGACGGCCGTGTTCTGCCCGACCACAGAGGCCGACCTGGGCGACGGGATCGGGCCCGCTCGACGCCTGGCG
>NZ_JASJVF010000379.1:0-2186 GCF_035019805.1 Cryobacterium sp. 10I1 | reverse complement strand
CCCGGCACCGACTCACAACACTCGGAGCACGCACGTCAGCTCGTACCTTTTGCTGGACGAGGCAGGGCGGGCCGAGGGCGGCGTAACGCGGGTGCAGTTCGGCGAGGTAACCGGCGGCGCCGCGGCTCGGGATGCCGACGCTGTTGACCATGCCGGCCCGGATCTCGGTGAGCCGGTGCGCCGGGTTGCCGCCGCGCGGCACGCCGAAGACGGTCTTGGTCACGACGGCGCCGAGCTCGTCGACGGGGATGAGCCGGCCGAGGGCGGGTCCGAAACACCCGGAGGCGGGCATCATCGGGTTCCTGAGGCGCAGGCCGCCGATGCTGACGCTGAGGTCGACCGTGGCGACGGGGGCCGGGCGGGCGGCGAAGAAGGTGCGGCGGGCATCCGTCGTCGGCCGCGGGGTCTCGCTCAACTGGCCTGCCTTCGGGTCCACGGGCGGGAATATCGTCCCGTTCCGCGGTCCAATTATCGCGTGCGTTTCCGTGGATGTTCAAATCAGCCGTTCGCCGCCGCCATCCTCGTCCTCCCCAGCCGCGCGGTCTAGGCTCGACCCCAGCGCCCGTCACCCGGCGCGAGGAAAGGATCCAGTCGTGACGAGCCCCACACCCGTGACCGATTCGATTGCCGGCCCCGAGGGAGGAGCCCCCTGGTGGACCTCGGGTGTCGTGTACCAGGTCTATCCGCGCAGCTTCGCGGATGCCGACGGTGACGGGATCGGTGACCTCGCCGGCATCCGCGGCAAGCTCGGCTACCTCGCAGAGCTCGGGGTGGATGCCCTCTGGCTGTCCCCGGTGTACCCGTCTCCGCAGCACGACAACGGCTACGACATCAAGGACTACGAGGACATCGACTCCGTCTTCGGTGACCTCGCCCAGTTCGACCTGCTCGTCGCCGAGGCCCACGAGCGAGGGATCAGGATCGTGATGGATCTCGTGGTCAACCACACGAGCGATGAGCACCCCTGGTTCCTCGAGTCGAAGAGCAGCCTGACCAACCCGAAGAGGGACTGGTACTGGTGGCGCGAGCCGAACGCCTCGAACAGTCCGCCGAACGCGTGGGGCAGCTTCTTCAGCGGCCCGGCCTGGACCCTCGACGAGGCGACCGGCGAGTACTACCTGCACCTGTTCGCGGTGCAGCAGCCCGACCTCAACTGGGAGAACCCCGAGGTGCGGCAGGCCGTCTACGCGATGATGAACCGGTGGCTCGACCGCGGCGTCGACGGCTTCCGGATGGACGTGATCAACTTCATCGCCAAGCGGGTCGAGCTCGTCGACGGGCCCGCCCCGTCGCGGGACGCCTCCTGCCCGATGGGCCCGCAGATCCACGACTATCTGCAGGAGATGCACGCGGCCGTGTTCGCCGGGCGCCCCGGTGAGCACCTCACGGTCGGCGAGATGCCGGGGGTGACCACGGCGGACGCCGTGCTGTTCACCGACCCTGCCCGGCACGAGGTCGATATGATCTTCCAGTTCGAGCACGTCTCCCTCGACCAGGGCGCGAACAAGTTCGACGCCCTCCCCCTTGACCTGCCCGCGCTCAAGCGGAACCTCGCTCACTGGCAGACCGACCTCGCGGAGACCGGCTGGAACAGCCTCTACCTGAACAACCACGACCAGCCCCGTCTGGTGTCCCGGTTCGGCAACGACGCCGAGTACCGCTACGAGTCCGCCACCCTCTGGGCGCTCGTGCTGCACCTGCAGCGCGGTACCCCGTACATCTACCAGGGTGAGGAGATCGGGATGACGAACGTGCGGTTCGACTCCATCGCCGACTATCGCGACATCGAAACGCTCAACCACTACCGGGAGGCCGTCGAGGAGTTCGACCGGTCACCTTCAGGCGTTCTCGCCGGGGTGCACGCGATGGGCCGCGACAACGCCCGAACGCCCATGCAGTGGGATGCGTCGCCGAACGCGGGCTTCAGCACGGGAACGCCGTGGCTCGCGGTCAACCCGAACCACACCGGGATCAACGTCGCCGCCGACCGTTCGGGCGAGAGGAGCGTGTTCCGGTTCTACCAGGAACTGATCCGGCTCCGGCACGAGAACCCGGTCGTCGCCCTCGGCGACTTCGGGCTGCTCGAGCCCGATCACGGGCAGCTCTACGCCTTCACCCGGTCGCTGGCCGGTGAGACGCTCCTCGTCGTGGCCAACGCAGCGGATGCCCCCCTCGCCGCGCCGCTG
>NZ_JASJVF010000378.1:0-2196 GCF_035019805.1 Cryobacterium sp. 10I1 | reverse complement strand
CGCAAGGGTACCTGTTCTCCCGGCCCGTGGCATCCGCCGACCTTGCCGCGGTGTGCGCGGGGCTGAGCGCCCAGTCGGCCGCGAGCACGAGCAGGATCGCCCCGACCGCGCCAGCAGCCGCGTCATCGAGGCCCCAGCGCACGCGCCGGGCCGGGGGAGAGGCAGGGGCAGCGGGTGTGGCGGGGCTCATGCACTCAAACTATCGTGTCGCCGGTGCGCCCCGCCCGCCTATTCAGGGCGCAACGCGGCCGAGCGCGCGCTCAGCCCCGCGCACACCGCGGCAAGGTCGGCGGATGCCACGGGCCGGGAGAACAGGTACCCTTGCGCGAAGCGGCACGCATTTTCCTCGAGCCAGTCAGCCTGGACATCCGTTTCGACGCCCTCGGCTATGACGCTGCTGCCGAGCCCGCGGGCGAGTCCGAGGATCGATTGCACGAGCGGGGCGTCGTCGGCGGCGCAGCCGATCGCCGAGACGAAGCGGCGGTCGATCTTCAGCACGTTCGCCCGCACCTCGCTCAGCCGCTCGAGGTTCGACGAGCCGGTGCCGAAGTCGTCGATCATGATCGGGATGCCCGACGTCTGTAGCTGGGCCATGTTCGCGTGCACCGCGCCGTACTCCACGACGTAGTCGCTCTCGGTGAGCTCGATCTTGAGCACGCCCGCCGGCAACGCCGCAGCCGTGCACAGCGCGAGCAGCCGGTCGGCGTAGTGCGGGTCGCCGAGTTCGATGCCCGAGGCGTTCACGCTCACGTAGAACGGCGGCGCCCCCGGCTCGACCGGCATCGTCCACGAAGACGCGATCGTCACGGCGGTGTCGACGATCCAGTCGCCCAGGCGCGGCATCGCGCCGCTCGCCTCGCACAGCGGAATGAACTCGACCGGCGAGATCGCGCCCCGGGTCGGGTGCGTCCAGCGCAGCAGCGCCTCGGCGCCGACCGCCCGCCGGGTGCGCAGGTCCACGATCGGCTGGAACACCAGACTGAACTCGCCGTTGGCGATGGCCTGCCCGACCGCGGTCGCGGTCGCGTAGTGCCCGCCATGGACGCGGGTGGTCCCGCGCCCCGCCCGCTTGGCGCTCGAGAGCGCCTCGGTCACCCGCGTGCGGAGCCCGGAGGCCGACTCGCCCGGCTCGTGGCCGGCGATGCCCGCGGAGAAGACATGGACATCCGCCCGCATGGCCTCGACCGCGGCCTCGGCTTGCCAGGTGGTCATGCCCGGCAGCAGGATCGCGAATTCGTCGCCGGCCGTGCGGGCGACAACTGCGCCCGAGTCCGGGCCGCCGAGCCGCGTGCACCGTGCGGCGAAGTCGATGAGAATCGTGTCGCCGTAGGACCGCTGGCGCACCTCGTTGGTGAGGGTGAAGTGGTCGAGGTCCACGAGCACGACCGTCGTCACGTCGCCGGGCGAGGCGCTCCGGACATGATCGTTGAGGATGCGTTTGAAGTAGATCCGGTTGCCGAGCCGGGTCAGGTCGTCGGTCTCCGACTTCAGTGTGCTCGTCACGAGCCAGTGCAGTCCGAAATTCGCGATGATCGCCGCAGGGATGATCAGGAGCAGATCGATGCCGCGCATGCCCGGGTGCACGAACAGCGCGGTCGTGACCAGCACCGTGCCGGCCACGGCGAACGGCAGCGACTGCACGATCGGCAGAAACATATAGGACAGCGCGAGGATCACGAGGATCCACGTGCTCATCGCGAGGGCCGAGGAGGTGGTGTCGGTCAGGTAGACGCTGACGGCGGTGTCGAGCAGTAGGAAGGTGAGCACGATCGTGCGCACGGCCCGGGTGAAAAACCGGCGAAAGAGAATCGACAGCAGCCCTACCGGCAGCGAGACACACGCGATGAGGACGAACAGGCCGGCGTGCGGGGCAACGCTCTCCTCCGGTGTGCCCACGTAGACGAAGAGCACGAGGGATGCGAACGTCGTCAGGCTGCCGAGCAGCAGCCCGGCCACCTTCGGGTTGTCGAACATTCCCGGATGGAACGTGACCATCAGCTCGGCGCGGAAAAATCTCCCCAGAGATTCTCTCCATCGGTGTGTGCGATTCCCCCCTGAATCATCCATCAGCCGGTTATCTGTGGTGGGGCCAGGGCTGGCCCGGTTCCGCACGCGGAAGACGACTCCCGCTGCACCTCGTTGTATGCAAATGTCGCGCCCATGCAGCGAGCCTACCGCCGCCGCTCCCGCCCAAAC
>NZ_JASJVF010000377.1:0-2198 GCF_035019805.1 Cryobacterium sp. 10I1 | reverse complement strand
GAGGGTTGAAGATGAAATCGGGGGTGAAGTCCCGCCGGTAGATGCGGTTGGGGTCGAAGATGAACGCGCGGCCGCGGCCGATCCGTCGATGGCCCGGCTGGTCGACGCCGTGTCCCTGCACCTGACCGGAGGCGGTGACCCGACCGCAGCGATCGGGGCTGTGCGCGCCGCGCTCCCCGACCGGGCCGTGCTGCTGACGGTGACCGGGCTCAGCACCGAGGGCGGCTGGGGACCCCTGCCGAAGACCGAGGCACGGCAGGCCTCCGACGTCGCCCGGGTACTCCTGGCCGCGGAGCGCGCCGGACTGTCCCGCCTCAGCGTGGCGGCCTTCGCCGACACGAAGACGGATGCCGGCGGGCTGCTCCGCGCCGACGGCTCTGCCAAGCCCGCCGCCGTGCTCTTCGAGGCCGGCGCCCAGCTCACGACGATTCCGGCACCGGGCCTTCTCGACTACGCCACCTCGAAATTCTGGATCCTGGTGTTCGCGGCCCTGCTCGCCGGCGCCGGGGTGCTGCTGTGGGTCCGTCACCGCCGGCGCAAGCGCAGGCTGCAGAAGCCGGGTCCCGCGGACTCCCCCACAACAGGTCAGCACGACCGCCCAGGAAGCACACCACAGTGATTGCCACGCGCGCCCTCGTCCAGGTCCTCCTCGACAGTGCGATCTGACCCCGTGTCGTCGCCTGGGTGATGCGTCACCAGGGTGATGTACTGTAACGACGCCATCCACCGAGACTGCCCACCGAGAGAAGAGCCCGATGAGCGACGCAGACGACGCCGGTCACCGCAGGGCCGGAAGGCCGCTTGAGACGGTTCTGACGAAACCGCGCATCACCGCTGCGGCCCTCCGGCTGATCGGGGCGGCCGGCTACGAAAGTTTCACGATGTCCGGCCTGGCCAGGAGTCTGGGAGTGGCTCCCTCCGCGCTCTACAACCACGCGGCATCGAAGCACGTCGTGCTGCAGTGGTTGCAGGACCACGTGATGACGATGGTCGATGTGGCCGGCTTCGGCTCAGAGCCGTGGGACACGGCCCTGCGCCGCTGGGCCTGGTCGTACCGGGACATCTTCGCAACGCACGTTCCGTTGATCTCGATTGTTGCGGTGCTCCCGGTCACGGGCGCACCGCAAACCCTGCGCATGTACGAGACCGTCGCGGCGGGACTGTCCTCCGCCGGGGTGCCTTCTGCACAGATCGTGCCCTCGATCGTCGCACTCGAGTCGTTCATCTTCGGCGCGGCTTTCGATGTGACGGCTCCGGCCGACATATTCGAGACCGGTGCGCTCGCCGAGTCGAGTCCGATCTTCAGCGCAGCGGTGCGGCACGGGCAGCAGAACGCGGGCAGGGCGCGGGCGGATGTCGCGTTCGAGTTCGGACTCGAGGCCCTCGTCGACCGGATCGGCGGCCTGCGCCAACCCTGAGCATCCGCCCGGCCTGTCGTGCCGTGCGAGCTGCCGCGGGCGCCGCGGGTCGTGCGGCGCCCGGAGTATCACTGGCTCACGGGCACGGCTTGAGCGCCGCGACGTCACCGGTGAGGGCGGTCGCCGTCCCGATCAGGACCACCCGGGTCGCGCCGAGGCGGGTGATCGCGGTGAGCGTCGCCCGGGGCACACACGTCGCGGGCGTGAGATACAGCGGAGCCGACTTCGCCCCGGCGAGCGCCGAGCCGACCAGGGCATCCTGGTAGCTCGTTCCGCTCGCGAGGTACACCGTCGTCGCGGACGTGAAGGCGTTGAGGTTGAGCGCCGCGCTGGTCGCGTAGCGATCTGCGCCGCTGTACCGGGTCACCGAGGCGCCGCCGAGTTGCAGCTTCAGCCAGAACTCGGTGAGGCTCGTCACGTCCGCCGTCCCGCCCGCGATCTTCACGGTCCTGGTGTGCAGGGTGCGCAGCAGGGCGGCCGTTGCGAGGTCGGGCAGGAAGCCGCCGGCCGGCACGAGAACGACCGGTGCGCCCGCGCGGGCGGCGGCGGATGCTGCCGCGAGCGCTCCGGGGAAGTCGGCCCCTGTCGCGACGTAGGCCGTCGCCGCGAGGCTGCCGAAGGCATCCGCTGCCACGAGGCGGGAGGTGGCGTACCGGTCGGCGCCGGCGAGCCGTGCGACGGGTGCGATGCCCGCGAGCTCGGCCGAGACCGCCGCGGACACGCTTGCGGTTCCGCCGACGATGACGATCTTGCCCGGGTGCAGCCGGACCAGTTCGGCCC
>NZ_JASJVF010000376.1:0-2211 GCF_035019805.1 Cryobacterium sp. 10I1 | reverse complement strand
GCCTAGCATGGCACCTGACATCGACGCCGCCCGGTCGATGCACCTCGGTTTACGAACTGGAGCAGTCATGACCCTCGTCGCATCCCCGCCCACCACCGTTCCCGTCGGCGGCCCGTCCCTTCCGCAGGAACGTCGCCTCACGACGAGCATCCCCGGACCCCAGTCGCAGGCGCTCCAGGCGCGCAAGACCGCCGCGGTCTCCGCGGGCGTCGGCGTGACCCTGCCCGTCTACATCGTCGCTGCCGGCGGCGGCGTGCTCGTCGACGTTGACGGCAACTCCCTCATCGACCTCGGCAGCGGCATCGCCGTGACCGGCGTCGGCAACAGCGCGCCCCGCGTCGTCGAGGCCGTCGCCGCCCAGCTCGCCCAGTTCACCCACACCTGCTTCACGGTCGCCCCGTACGACTCCTACATCGAGGTCGCCGAGGCGCTCAACCGGGTCACCCCCGGTGACCACGCCAAGCGCACCGCCCTGTTCAACTCCGGCGCCGAGGCTGTCGAGAACGCCGTCAAGATCGCGCGGCACTACACGGGGCGGCAGGCCGTCGTGGCCTTCGATCACGCGTACCACGGCCGCACCACCCTGACCATGAGCCTCACCGCGAAGAACCAGCCGTACAAGAACGGCTTCGGCCCGTTCGCCGCCGAGGTCTATCGGGCGCCGATGTCCTACCCGTTGCGCGACGGCGGTCTCGACGGCGTCGTCGCCGCGAAGCGCGCCATCTCCCAGATCGAGAAGCAGATCGGCGCAGAGAACCTCGCCGCGCTCATCATCGAACCGATCCAGGGCGAGGGCGGCTTCATCGTCCCGGCCGCGGGCTTCCTGCCGACCCTCCTGGCCTGGTGCCGCGCCAACGGGGTCGTCTTCATCGCCGACGAGGTGCAGACCGGCTTCGCCCGCACCGGCGCCATGTTCGCCTGCGACCACGAGGGCATCGTGCCCGACCTGATCGTGATGGCCAAGGGCATCGCCGGCGGCCTCCCGCTCTCCGCGGTCACCGGCCGCGCCGAGATCATGGACGCCCCGCAGGTCGGCGGCATCGGCGGCACCTACGGCGGAAACCCGCTCGCCTGTGCAGCGGCCCTCGCCACCCTCGACACCTACGAGAGCGAGAACCTGGTCGAGCGCGCCCGCGAGATCGGCACGATCCTCACCGGCCGGCTGAACGCCATCCGCGCCTTCGACAAGCGCGTCGGCGACGTCCGCGGCCGTGGTGCCATGATCGCGATCGAGCTCGTCGACTCGGCGACGGGTGAACCGGATGCCGCACTCACCTCCCGCGTCGCGGCCGCCGTCCACGCGCAGGGCGTCATCGTCCTCACCTGCGGAACCTACGGGAACGTGATCCGGTTCCTGCCGCCGCTGAGTATCTCGGACGAGCTCCTCGTCGAGGGCCTCCAGGTCGTCGCACACGCTCTGGCGAACGCATGAGCCTGCTCGAGGCCCGGCCGGCCGTTCGCCAGGTCACGCCCCTCGCCACGCCCCTCGTCGACGCCCGGTCGCAGCTCAGCGACGCCGTCGCCCTGCTCGGCTACCCGGAAGGCCTGCACGCGTTGCTCGCGACCCCGCGCCGCGAGCTCACCGTCGCCGTTCCGTTGCGCCGGGACGACGGCAGCACCCGACTGTTCACCGGCTACCGGGTGCAGCACAACTTCTCCCGCGGCCCGGCCAAGGGCGGCCTGCGCTACAGCCCGCACGTGACCCTCGACGAGGTGCGCGCCCTCGCGATGTGGATGACCTGGAAATGCGCCCTGCTCGACGTGCCGTACGGCGGTGCCAAGGGCGGTGTCACGATCGACCCGCGTGAATTCTCGCTCCCGGAGCTCGAGCGCGTCACGCGCAGGTACACGAGCGAGATCCTGCCGATCATCGGCCCGGAGAAGGACATCCCGGCCCCCGACATCGGCACCGACGAGCGCACCATGGCCTGGATGATGGACACCTACTCCGTCAACGTCGGCTACACCGTTCCCGGGATCGTCACGGGCAAGCCGATCAGCCTCGGCGGTTCCCACGGCCGTGCGAGCGCGACCAGCCGCGGCGTGACCCACGTCGCACTTGCCGCCCTCCGGCACAGCGGAATCACGCCGTACGGAGCGACCGCAGCCGTGCAGGGCTTCGGCAAGGTCGGCCACGACGCTGCCGTGTTCCTCGCCGACGCGGGGGTGCGGGTCGTTGCGGTCAGCGACCAGTACGGCGCCGTCTACAAC
>NZ_JASJVF010000375.1:0-2212 GCF_035019805.1 Cryobacterium sp. 10I1 | reverse complement strand
ACACCGCGTGGTTCTCCACGAGCCAGGTCCGCCACTCCTCGACCGACTCAGGGTGGATGCGCGGTACCTGGTCACCGCCCGCGTCCCGTTCAGTCATGCGACGACCATACCCGCGTCCCGCGCCGCCCGGGTCGGGGGAGGGGTCAGGAGGGCGGAGCGAGGCCGAGGCGCGGGTAGAGCGCGGCGAAGCCGGCGTCGAGGCCTCCGTTCAGCGCCCCCACTTCGTGCCCGACGCCGGGGATCTCGGCGTATGACGCGGTCATTCCCGCGGCCTGGGCTGCGTCGACGAGCGTCCGTTGCCCGGCGGCGACGCCCGGGTCAGCTGCGCCGGCAGTGAAGATCGCGAATGTCCCCGGGTAGCGGTGCCCGGCGAGAAGGTTCACCGGCTTCTGCGCGTCATAGGCCGCCTGGCTGCCGCCGAACACGTCGTTCAGGGTCTGGTCCTGGATCTCGGAGCCGGGGAATGACTCGCCGGAGATGTCGATCACGTTCGACCAGATGTCGGGATGCTTGGCCGCGAGGGAGATCGCGCACTGGCCGCCATTGGAGAACCCGGCGATCGTCCAGTACCGGTGGTCGTGCGTCACGTTGAGGTTCGCGGCAGCCCAGCCGACGACGTCCCTGGTGAGGAAGGTCTCCGCGTTTCCGTACCTCGCGGTGTCGAGGCACAGCGGGTCGACGGAGGGATCGCCCAGCTGGTCGGCGACGACGACGATCGGCGCGAGACCCCCGTGCTGGGAGGCCGCACGGTCGAGGCTCGCCGCGACGTATTCCGGGTCGGGGTTGCCGGGCTGGCCCAGCAGCATGATCACGAGCGGCAATGCCGGCGCGTCCGGGACGAGCGCCGCAGGGGGCAGGTAGATTCCGGCCGGCCGGGAGCGGAATCCGGAGACGGTGTTCGGGATCACCTGGCTCCCGGTGTTTCCCGCGGCGGGGATGTCGGCGGGTGGATTCCACGTCTGCCAGAGGGCGCGGCCCGTCCGGTCAGGGTTGGGGTCGGCTCTCGAGCCAGGGTGGGAGCCGGTGCCTGCGACCGGGGTCGAGCGTGGCGCTGCCGGATTCAGTGCGATCGGCGGCAGCACGTTCACCCCGAGAAGCGCGCCGAGGGTGCGGTCAAGGCCATAGCCCGCATTGATCCCGAGCGCCCCCGTCGCGACGAAGAGCAGCACCGATGCGGCGGCGAGGCTCCGGCGTGCCGGCCGCGTCTTCCACAGGTTCACGAGTGCGATCCCGACGGCGGCGCAGGCCGCGCCGAGCCACGCGTACGCCACGGGCACGAGGCCCATCCCGAACACGTTGAAGACCCGCACCAGGAAGAACCAGAGGAGCACAGCGACAACGCCTCCGGAGGCGACCGCGACCGCGACGGTCATGAGCCAGCGCGGGGTCGGTCGTCGGGCGAGAAGGAAGACCACGGCCGCGCCGGACAGGGTGTACGCGCCGACGATGACGGGGCCGTGCAGGATATCCGTGCGCAGGAGCGCCTGGAGGGCGTCCACGCCTAGCCGAGCCCGAGTCGGCTGGCGAGCACGCCGAACGCCTCGGTGAGTCCACCGCCCAGCGCCTCGAAGGAGTGGCCCTCGCCGGGCACCTCGTAGTACGTCACCGCCACCCCCGCAGCCCTGGCCGTTCCGCTCAGATCCTTCAGCCCCGGTTCCATCACCGAGTCCTCCGAGCCGACCGTGAACACGGCCGTGGTGTCAGGGTAGCGGCTCCTGCCCAGCAGCGTGGCCGGTTTTGTCGCGTCGTAGGCAGCCTGGTCACCCCCGAACACGTCAGCCAGGACCTCCGGCTCCGTCTCGAGTCCCGCATACACCGTGCCGGAGGCGTCGATGAGGCTGCCCCAGACCTCCGGGTACCGGAGCGCGAGCGACAAGGCGCACTGGCCGCCGTTCGAGAACCCGGCGACGGTCCATGATTCGCGGCCGGCCTCGATGTTGAGGTTGCCGCGCGCCCAGGTGAGAACGTCCTCCTCGAGGTACGTCTCGACCCGGCCGTATTCCGCCGTGTCGAGGCACAGTGAGTCGACATCCGGGTCGCCCAGCTGGTCGGCGACGAGCACGATCGGGGCGAGGCCGTTGTGGGCGGCGGCGAAGGCGTCGAGCACGGATGCGATCGGGCCGGCGTCCGGATCGCCCGGCTGTCCCATCATCATCAGCACGAACGGCAGGGCTGGGGCGTCGGGGACGAGCGCGGCCGGCGGGAGGTAGAC
>NZ_JASJVF010000374.1:0-2214 GCF_035019805.1 Cryobacterium sp. 10I1 | reverse complement strand
ACCCCCATTTGCCTAGATCCCCGACCCCCATTCGGGCACATTGCCCAGTCACGGACGGAGAGCGCGAACCTTATGTGACAACATGTCAGGGGCGCACGAATTGTGCCGCCGTGCGCCAAAAGTAAGTCAACACAGGAAAGGCCGCCTAGTGGAACTTCGCGACTACATTCGCATCCTCCACAAGAGCTGGGTGATGATCCTCATCTTCGTGCTCGTCGCCGTCGCGGCCGCGGCCACGTACTCGCTGATGCAGACCCCGAAATTCAGTGCCTCCGCCAAGGTCTTCGTGTCCACCCAGTCCACTGGCACCGCTCAGGACCTCGCCCAGGGCAACAGCTTCTCGGTGCAGCGGGTCAAGACCTACTCCGACCTCGTGGCCGCCCCTATCGTGCTCCTGCCGGTGATCGGCAACCTCGGGCTCGGCATCACTGCCGATGACCTCGCCAAGCAGGTCACGGCATCCGCCCCGCTCGACACGTCCATCATCGAGATCGCGGTCAGCGACACCGACCCCGTGCGGGCCGCCGACATCGCCAACGCCATCTCGATCAGTCTCGCCGCCGTCGTGCAGACCATTGAAACCCCCGAGTCCACCGCGACCGGCGTCGCCGGCGTCTCCCCGGTCAAGCTCACCCGGGCGCAGGAAGCCACCGTACCCAGCGCCCCGGTCAGCCCGAACGTACCTCTTAATATCGCCCTCGGCCTGCTCGTGGGCCTCGCCCTCGGCGTCGGTGCCGCGGTACTCCGCGAAACCCTCGACACCCGCATCCGCAACGAGCGCGATGTGGAACAGGTCACCGACATCCCCATCCTCGGCGGCATCGTCTTCGACTCGAAGGCCCAGGACCGACCCCTGATCGTGCACGTCGACCCGCGCAGCCCGCGGGCCGAAAGCTTCCGTACGTTGCGCACCAACCTGCAGTTCCTCGACGTCGGCCGCACGGACCGCAGCTTCGTGATCACCTCGTCGATCGAGAGCGAGGGCAAGAGCACCACCGGGGCAAACCTCGCCATCGCGCTCGCCGACTCCGGTGCCCGCGTCCTGCTCGTCGACGCCGACCTCCGCCGCCCGAAGATCGCCGACTACATGGGCATCGACGGCACCGTCGGCCTCACCGACCTTCTCGTCGGCCGCGCCGATCTGGCCGACATCATCCAGCCGTGGGGGCGCTCCAAACTGTTCGTGCTGCCGGCCGGCCAGGTGCCGCCCAACCCGAGCGAACTGCTCGGCTCCGCCCGGATGACTTATTTCGTCGGCGAATTCAACAAGAACTTCGACGTCGTCATCTTCGACGCCCCGCCGCTGCTCCCGGTGACGGATGCCGCCATCCTGGCCAAGAGCGTCGGCGGCGCCCTCGTCGTCGTGGCCGCGGGTCGCGTGCACAAGAACCAGCTCACCGGCGCCATCGCCGCACTCGGAAACGTCGGGGCCTCGGTGTCCGGGCTCGTCCTCACGATGCTGCCGACCTCGGGGGCGGATGCCTCGGGTTACGGCCGCTATGGCTACGGCTATGGTTATGGCGCCGATGATGCCGATACTGTGGACATCACCCCCCGAAATGGGGTCCGAAAGGTGAAGGTGCGAAATTGACGATTGACCCAGACCCGACGGCCCCAGCCGCCGAGCCTCCGTTCAGCATTCTGGTCGTCTGCACCGGAAACATCTGCCGTTCGCCGCTCGCCGAACAGCTGCTCACCACACGACTCACGAACGCCGGTATCCCCGTACTCGTGACGAGTGCCGGCACCTATGCCATGGTCGGCAAGGGCATGCCCGATGAAGCCGCCGCCCTGTCCGTGCGCTACGGCGGGGACCCGCGCGCCCACGTCTCCCGGCAGCTCACTGCGCGGCTCGTCGCCGACGCCGACCTGGTCGTGACTGCCGACCGCGAACACCGTGGCGAGGTGGTCTCCCTCTACCCGCGCGCTGCCCGCTACGCCTTCACCCTCAACCAGCTCGCCCGTCTGATCGACGGCCTCCGCGACGCCGAATTCGCCGCAGCGGAACACGCCGCCGCCGAACGAGCAAGCACAGTCAGCGACACCAGCGAACACCGCGGCGACGACGGTGCCGCGGTGCCTCTCACCGCCGCCGACACCCTCCGCGCCTACATTGCCGAAATCGCGGCCAGCCGCGGCCTCACCCCACCGCCCTCCGACCCGGCCGACGACGACATCGAAGACCCGTACCGTCGCTCCCTCGCCACCTACGAC
>NZ_JASJVF010000373.1:0-2216 GCF_035019805.1 Cryobacterium sp. 10I1 | reverse complement strand
CCCTGCACTGGCCCCGCGCGACACCAGCGCCGCTACGCCCCGGACACGCCGGGCGCGTAACGGCGCAACCGGCGCGCAACCCGTAGCGGGGCGGCGCAGCATCCGCTCAGCGGTTGGGGAAATCGTGGGGGAGGCGCGTGAGCACCGGGCGGAGGCGTTCGAGGCGATCTCGTTCCAGGAGGAGTGCCGCGTACTCGCGGCTGCGGCGCACGGCGGCGACGCCGGCGAGGAACTCCTCGGGGGAGACGGCGGGAACCGGGGAGACGAAGGGCGCCGCTTCCGCCGCGAGGTCACTTGCTACGCGCACGCGTGTCTCCGGGGTCAGGCGTCCGGACTGGCGGAGGAACTGGGCGATGCGGCGCGAGAGCCGGTCAGGCAGCCGCACGACATCGACGGTGTACGACCAGGTGGTGAGCTCTTGCGGAAGCCCGAGGACCGGCTCGTCGAACCGGGCCACCCGTTCATACTGGCTGTACGTGCCGGCCATCAGGTCGCCGAGGCGCTTGGACTTGCCGTTCAGCAGAGCCGTCGTGGCGGCCAGGCCGCCGAAGGTGAGGTAGATCTCGAAGATTCCGCTGAGGGCGCGGGTGAAGGCGTGCCGCAGCTGAATGGACCCGCCGTCGTCACGCACGATGCGGGCGCCGATCGCGAGCTTGCCGAGCGAGCGTCCTCCGGTCACGGTCTCCACGACAGTCGGGAGGATGAGGATCGAGAACGCGAGCCCTGAAATCGCCAGCGTCTGTGCGAGCGCTGGATCCAGGGCGTCGCCCATGACGAAGTCGACCGCGAAGGCGAGTCCCACGAAGAAACCGAGATAGGCGAGCCAGTCGATGATGGCGCCGGCCGCGCGCAGGATGAAACTCGCCGGCCGCACATCAAGCGCGACCGCCTCGCCAGTGACGAGTTCGTACTCATAGGGAGAACTTTCTCCCTGATCCGCCGCGTTTCCGGGGTGTGCCATGTCTACTATTAGAGCAGATGGACCTCGACGCATATTCAACGGCGCACCGCGCCCAGTGGGACCGCCTCGCCGAGCTCGGCAGGGAGCGGCGGCTCTCCGGCGCGCAGTCCGACGAACTGATCGGCCTGTACCAGTCCGGCGCGACCCAGCTGTCCGCAATCAAGAGCACGGCCGGCTCCACGATCCCGGGCGACCGGCTCTCCGTCGCGTTGTCCCGCGCCCGGCTGCGCTTCACCGGAGCCGGCGCGAACGTCGTGTCCCAGGTGCCTCGGTTCTTCGTCCTTCAACTGCCCGCCGCGCTCTACCGCCTGCGCTGGCTCACGCTGTGCGTCGCGGTCGTGACGGTCGCGGTCGCGGTGCTCTATGCCGTCTGGATCACCGGCGACCCCCGGGTGCTCGCCAACCTCGGCTCCGACGCCCAGCTCCAGCAACTCGTGAACTCTGAATTCGTCGACTACTACTCCGCCAACCCCGCCGCGTCGTTCACCGGCCAGGTCTGGACGAACAACGCCTGGATCGCCGCGCAGTGCGTCGCCTTCGGTATCCTCGGCCTCTACGTGCCGTACATCGTGCTCTCGAATGCCCAGAACATCGGCACGACAGCCGCGGTGATGTTCGCATACGGCAAGGGCGACGTCTTCTTCCTCTACATCGCGCCGCACGGGATGCTGGAGCTCACCGCGATCTTCGTCGCTGCGGCCGCGGGGCTTCGCATCTTCTGGTCCTGGATCGCCCCCGGTGGGCGTACCCGCGGGCAGGCTCTCGCGGCGGACTCGCGCGCCCTCGCGACGGTTGCGATCGGCCTCGTCTTCGTCCTCCTCGTCTCCGGCGTGATCGAAGGCTTCGTGACCCCGGCGCCGTGGCCGTGGCCGGTCAAGATCGGCATCGGCTTCGCCGCGCTGTGTGCGTTCCTGACGTACATGCTCGTGCTCGGCCGACGGGCCGCACGTTCCGGCGAGACCGGCGACATCGGTGAGTTCGAGGCCGGCAGCACCCGCATCTACGCGTCCTGAGGGCCGCGAGCGGGCTACAGTCGGCCGGCGAGCTTCAGGGCGAGGTAGTGATCGGCGAGGCGGGGCGGCAGGTCCGCTGGCGGACCGGTGACGACGTCGGCACCCTGCTGGCGGATCGCCGCGGCGACCCTGGCGACGTCGAGCAGCGCCCGTTCGGCAGCGGCGGCGCGGTAGACCTGCTCCCGGTCGGCGCGTTCGTGGGTCGCCTGCACGGTCGTCGGGTCGGTGACCGACGCGACGAC